>NZ_CAXYKL010000190.1:0-25522 GCF_964277725.1 uncultured Novosphingobium sp.
ATTCAGCAGGTCGGGAGCGGAAAATGGTAGCTGGTAGGTGGCGCGGGGGCCGTAAATCGATATCGGGCAGGCGTTGAAATTTCGCCGGAAGAAGTGAAGCCCGCCGTTAGCCGAACGGGTCGTCTCCGTTGGAAGTAATGCGGGTGTTCCAATCGGGTGCCGTGTGTTTTCGAAGGACCTTCACGTATCTATCTAAATTGTGGCAGTTTAATCGCAGAACAACTCCTTCGGCAATGCTTCAACCCTCGTCAGTATCGAAGTCAGATACCGCAAGAAGTTTGGCAATATTAATTTTAACTGACATGGCGTGGTTCGTTACATCAGGAAGTCCCATCAATTCGCCGAACGTCCCACGCGCCAGCGGACCGGCGATAAAGGCACTGGGGTTGGGCCCCAGAATGCCAATCACCCGGCTGGTTTCATTTATTGCGATCCCGAGGCCGGTGGGGTCCGGCAAGAGAAAACCTGATTTGTGAAGTTGTGAGAGGAAAGGTTGCGAACTTAGAATGCTGCCGTGGCCGGGCCCCGTAGTCGTGATGACGGCATCGAACGTCTGCACGTCCCGGCGGTTCCGGTCCGAGCGGTCTCGTAGGGTGATGGCGAACTGACCTGATTGCATCGCGGCATCGTGGATGGACGCGGCTTGTATCATCAGCGTTCCTTTTGCAATGCGGCGATCGAGGATGGCACCAATCTGTGGCGCGATCCGAAAGCGGTGCGTATCCCAGAAGGGCCGTAAGTGCCGGATCAATCGCCGCTTTTCGACCAGCGGCAGGGCTCTCCAGATATCTAGGCCCTGTGTGCGCAATCGGTCGAACAATACTTGCCACTGTCCGCCCGCCTCTACTGTCAAGCGTATACGGCGCAGTAGGTCGAGGGCTGGGGGTGAGGGCGAGGTAGCAAAATCTCCAAACGGATCAACTCAGATCAAGCTTGGGCAAACCAAGTCCTCGGCGCATCGGCTTCGCCCGGGCTTGGCCGAGCTAGCCTCTCCACTGAAACGCGAACCTCGGCATAGGCCGAGGTCCGCGCGCATGGGTCAATCCTCTGGGGCAATCTCGACGCGAAGACCATCGAGCGAGTCATTGAACTCGATCTGGCAAGACAAACGCGAACGCTCTGTCCGGTTCTCAGAGCTATCAAGCAGGTCGTTTTCGTCTTCTGAAATCTTCGGTAGGCGATCGACAAAGCTGTCATCCACATAGACATGGCAAGTCGCGCACGAGAGGCAGCCGCCGCACAGAGCCAACAACTCATCGACGCCGTTATCGCGGATGATTTCCATCACGCTACGGCCACCGGCATCTTCTACTTCTTGTTCAGTACCCTCACGCGTAACAATCGTCAGCTTTGCCATTCCCAGTTCCCTTCTCCATGCAACGCCGTGTGCGAGCAAGTTTGTGCGCGCTTTATAACGTCAGGTTCACTTGCGCTACCAAGTTTTGCTCTCGCCGTGCCCTACTTGCGTTCGGCTAGGATCAAATCGGCGGCGCGGGCTGCCATGCCCATCGTGGGCGCATTGGTGTTGCCGGCGATCATCTCGGGGAAGACCGACAGATCGACCACGCGCAGACCTTCGATGCCACGGACACGCAGATTGCCGTCCAGCGGCGCGGAGTTGTCGCGGCCCATCTTGACGGTTGCGGTACCGTGATAGCCGGCCTGGCCGCGCTCATGGTAGAGTGCCAGGATTTCCTCATCGCTTTCCTTACCTGCGGTGGGGGCCACCTCGCCTGACGTGAAGGCCGCGATGGCGGGCTGCTTCATAAGGTTGCGGATGAAACGCGTCGAGTTGATCGCGGCGCGGCGGTCCTCTTCTTCGCCCAGATAGTTCGGATTGATTACCAAAGGAGCTGCCGGATCGGCCGACCCGATGAAAACGGTGCCTTCGCTGCTGGGGCGCAGCTTGAAGGCGTAGAGGCTCATCCCCGGTTCCTTCTCAAACGCCAAGCCGCTGTTGGGATCCAGCGAATAGGGCTGGAACATGATCTGAGTATCAGGCCGCTGCGCCTCTGGCAGGACGCGTACGAACGCGGCTGCCTCTGTAGAGCCGTAGGACATCGGACCTTTGCCGAATAGAACGTGGCTTATCACGTTCTTGAGGAGGGCGAGGCCGCCGTAAGCGGCGTTCTGACTGTGCCTGGGATTACGTAAACGAAAATTGTGGTTGATCAGCAGATGCTCACGGAAGTGTCGCCCTACCGAGGGGCTTTCCAGCACAACCGGCACACCGGCAGCTGACAGAACCTGAGGATCGCCGATGCCCGAAAGCTGGAGGATACGGGGGGAGCCGATCGCGCCAGCAGACAGGATCACCTCGCCGCGCGCTGCGTATGTGACGGGCTGCCCATCGCGCATACCTTCCACGCCGACGACACGGTGATTGCGGATGATCAGGCGGTCCGTTCTCACGCCACTGGCGATCGTCAGGTTGGGCCGACCTTCCGCACGCTTGAGAAAAGCACGCGCGGAACTGACGCGGCGGCCGCGTCGATCAATATTCCATTGCATCAAACCGATGCCTTCCTGCGCCCGAATGGAGTGCTCTTCCTTCACCGGCAGGCCCAGTTGCGCACCCGCCTCGATCCAAGCGTGCGTCAGCGGCGACGGGGCTGGATGGTTCGAAATCTCGATCGGGCCGCCTACGCCGCGCGTGTCGCTTTCGCCCATGCGATGATTTTCCAATCCGCGCAGGTAGGGCAGCATCTCGCTCCATGACCACTGGGGGCCAGCCAGTTCGGCCAGGCGATCGTAATCCTCCGCCGTACCCCGGTTCCAGACCATGCCGTTGATACCGCTCGAGCCACCCAGCATCTTGCCGCGAACCCATGTCTCGGGTCCCGCGCCGCGCTTGTTTGTCGTCGGGATGAAGTGGGCGGTGGCAGGGTCGGACGTGGTTTTGCCAAAGCCCTTGGGCATCTCGGTAATCCAATGGTCACCGCGCCCGCCTTCCTCAATGAGGAGCACGTGGTTGCGCGGATCAGCTGAAAGGCGTTCGGCCAGAACGCAACCGGCCGATCCGGCGCCTACGATGATATAGTCAAATTCGGCCATCGCCTGGATCCTGCAAGTTAATCGGAGTGACTCGTGAAGCCAGAGTGACTCGGAACGAAGGGGTTATTCTTGGGTGAAGGTAGGATCGCGCTTTTCGAGGAAGGAGGCGCGTTTTTCAACATCATCTTTGGCGGCTTTGGCTGGGGAGACAGCACGAAGCTCGAATTCCATCGCTTTCTCCACCTGCCTGGCATGAGCACCGCCGTGAGGATCAGACCGATACGCCCGTACGGGACGACCTGACGTGAGCCGACCGGCCGCTGTGAAGCGCCCACTACTTAAGTTTCGTCCGTTTGGCTAATGCGGTTTGATCGGTCAGGCAAAAGGGCGAAGAAATCTGTAATCTGATGATCGCTATGGTGGCACGCGGAGAGCCCATCAATCGCGTCCTATCCTGCCCATCAGTTCGACGACCTCGTCGGTCGCGTCCAGGAAACACATGCTGGTGACGCCTGAATCGCGCCATGCCTGCCACCGTTCCTTGATCCGAGCTGGCGGGCCGAGCAAGCCCTCGTCGTCGATATACTCATCCGGAACCGCCGCGGCGGCCTCATCCTTGCGGCCCGCGAGGAAGAGTTCCTGGACGCGTTCCGCCGCCGCGCCGAAGCCACGCTCGATCATCGCGTCTTTGTGAAAGTTCATGCTTTTAGACCCCATGCCCCCGGCATAAAGCGCCACCATTGGCTTGAGCGCATCTAATGCGGCCTTCACATCATCGACGATCTGGACGCTGAGAGAGGTGCGGATCTCAAAATCCTGTAGCGCCTTGCCATCGCTACGCCGCGCCAGTCCTTCTTCGATGATGGCTTTGTAGCGGGTCTTGAAGCTATCGGGGGCCAAATGCATCGCCATCCAGCCGTCGGCGATTTCCGCGGTCATCCGGATGTTCAAGGGCGTCGCGGTGCCCAGCATAACGGGAATATCAGGGTTGCCGTGCAGGATGCTCTTAAGCGGCTTGCCTTGGCCAGAGGAGCCGGGGCCGGTGTAAGGCAGCGAAATTTCCTTGCCTGAATGACTGACGGGGCCTTCGCGTTTCCATATCTGCTTCATGATCGCCACGTAATCGCGCATCCGGGTATTCGGCTTGCCCCAGGGTTGTCCGTACCATCCCTCGACGATCTGCGGGCCTGACATACCAAGGCCCACGATCATCCGGCCTTCACCGCACATGGCATCGATGGTCTGGGCGGCCATGGCCATATTCGCTGGCGTGCGCGCCGCCAGTTGCGCGATTCCGGTACCCAGCCGGATACGGTCGGTCAGGGCGCCGATATAAGCCAGCGGCGTCATGGCATCGGAACTGTACGTCTCTGCCGTCCAGACCGAATCAAAACCCAGCGCCTCGGCGCGCCGAATACGCTCGATCGGCACGTCCATCTTCGCGCCTGCGTATCCGATACCAATACCCAGCTTCATTCTTGGCCTCTCCTGCTGCTTTTCATGCCATGGCGGCAACGCTGGTGAGCAACAGGCGTACCAGATCGGCTTGCCCGCGGGTACCTGTCTTGCCATAGATGCGCTTGGTATATTCGCGAGCGGATTGCTCCGTCAGGCCAAGTTGTACGGCAGCCTCCCTGATGGTTTGTCCGCGGCTTAGGGCGATCGCCAGCCCCGCTTCTTTGAAGGTAAGGCCAAACAGATCAGCCAGCTGTTCACTTTGATCGCTGCTTTCTGCAACTTCGCCGTGAATATACGCTACGATCACCGGCTCCATGGTGTCTAGCAAAGCATCGCCGCGCGAACGCATCAGCAACATATCGAGCCATGGCTGGCTGGACAATCGGAAGGCGCGCGCCCGACCGTTTGGCTTCGTCGCCAGCGCGGCAAGCGCGCTTCGCATTTCGCGATCGGCAACGGGGTCGGACAGGACCAGCCTGTCAACGGGTGGTCGGCGGAAGGCGCTACTGGCGTTCAACACGCCGTCGGCCATCGCGTCTTTATCGAGGATACGACCCTGTGCATTCATTTTCAGCCAGCACAGATTGAGTCGGCGGACCGCTTCCTGTGATGCCAAAGTATGACTGCGCTGCCGATCAAGAGCCGCGAAGTTCTGCAGAGATATTCCCACATGGGGAAGCAAGGCGTCTAGCAGGCGCAGAACGGTTTGCGATATATCCTCGCACGCCCAGCTGACAGATAGCCAGGCCATTCCGCCCATGCCATCTCCCACGCATGCCAATCGCGTAGACTTCAAGCCATGGCGGGTTTGCACAAGGTCGCGAAAGGCACGGTGTGATCGACGCCCGTAGTCCAGATACTGGCACACGTCAAAAAAGCGCCCCGTGGGCATGCGCTGGTGGCCGGGCGGGGCAAAGACGGGATGGATACCGCCGGTATGCAGGTCAGACGCATTGGGAACCTCCGGCGCGATCGAAAGGGTGCGGACGCCAGGACCATCCAGATGATCCATCCGATAGCTGAGCGATGCGGTCTGGGCGCCGGTATACTGCCGCAGCTGCCCGACGAAATCACGCCATGGTGGGTCTTGAAGCGGCCCGGCATGAAGCCCTTCCAGGAGCAGCCATTCCCGGCTTTCGAAACGGTCAAGGGGATCGTGCCGTGTTGCCATATGGGAACTGTAAATTCGGCTGAGACCTGCTGCAAGCGCGATCTTGCTGCTTCATGATTCCATACGGAACAGAAGCATGTACGAAGACGGCGATCGCGTCATGCCGGGGCAGCGTCATGCCGCATCATTGGAGAGGAAAAATCGTATATGGCAACTATCGTTGACCGTGAGCCTGCAATCGAAGATTTCGCCGTTACTCAAGACGCGCTGGACACATTGGAGCGTCTGAAGAGCCGCGCGATGCAGCGCACCGGCTTGACGGACTTCGGCTCGACGGACTTCGAAAAGCCTCTCGGCCTGCTTTTGGATGAAGCCATTCGCGTCCCCCGACGTCTGGATTGGGAAAGCGAGATCGAGACCAGTCTCATGGGGCGGCTCGTCTTGGTCGACGAATGGAAGCGAAATCCGGGCTATAAGGATCGCACGATAGTCGCGCCGCTGGTGATTTGCGGCATACCACGCACTGGCACGACGGCGTTGCACAAGGTATTGTCAGTCGATCCCCAGTTCCAGGGTTTAAATCTCTGGCTGGCATCCTGGCCTAAACCGCGCCCACCTCAAGACCGTTGGGTTGACGAGCCGGGCTATCAGCACGCCGTCGCGTTACTCGAAAAGCGCAATGCCGATACGCCGGGGTTGCGCGCCGTGCACGAGATGCTCGTGGACGAAGTGGAAGAGTGCCTCGAGATCCTTCGGTACGACTTCGTAACAAACCGCTTCCCGTCGATCACCCTGATGCCGCGCTACGATCGGTGGATGCAGGCTCAAGACCAGACGCCTTCCTACCGGAACCTGGCCGATGCTTTGAAGCTGATCGGATTGCACGATGATCGGCGGTGGCTGCTCAAAAACCCTGGGCACTTTGGAAATCTCGACGCTTTGTTCGCAGTGTTCCCGGACGCCCGTGTGGTCATCACCCATCGCGATCCGGTGAAATCCATTGGTTCAGTTTGCAGCGTATTACAGAATCCTCAGCAATTCATGGATCCAAATGTCGATCTTCACAAGGTTGGCGCTCGGGAAGTACAGTTCTGGGGAGACGCGAAAGCGAAAACAGATGCGATCCGTGAGACCGAGCGGGGTGCGCAAATCCTCGACGTTCAGCACAAGGATTTTCATGCGGATCCTATCGGCATCGTACGTGCGATCTATGATCATGCGGGGCTGGTGCTGAATCCTGATGTCGAACAGGATATGCGGACCTGGCTGGCTCAGAACCCGTCGGACAAGCACGGGCAGCACACCTACAAGCTTTCGGACTATGGCCTCACCGAAGAGGGTATCCGAGCTGTATTTGGAGAAGGATGATCATGTCGGATACGTTTACCGCGCCAAAGAAAACTTTGGTGGAACGCCCCGCGACTTTCCCCACGGCGGCCGGCTCGCAAGGTTTTGAAACGTTTCAGCACGCCTACGTGGTGCGAGACCTAGATGCCGGCATCGAGACCTTTGCGAAATACGGCGTGAAAAATTTCACGCGGTTGCCACTTCCTCCGATGGAAGGCGGCGCGGTGATGAAAATCGCGCTTGCTTGGACTGCGGGCCAGATGATCGAACTGATCGAGGCTCGTGGCCCTGGCATGGAGTTGCACGGCACGTGGCTGCGGGAGGGCGAGGATATTCGGTTCCATCACTTCGGTTACTTCATCGAGGACGATGACCAGTGGAATGCGCTTCACGCCCTTCTGGAGCAGGAAGGCCGTCAGGTCGTTATGGGGGGAGACACTGGGGTGGTGCGTTTCGCCTATGTCGAGGCTCCAGAACTAGGCCACTATCTTGAATACGTCTACCCTAGCGCCGAAGGTAAGGCCTTGTTCGAAAGCGTATCCGCAAACTAGTTTTCGCCGCGATGTTTATGTCTGCCTAAAGGGGCGAGCCTACAAGCCCGCCCCTTCTGCGCGTCACCTTACCATTTGCGCCGTAACTGAGACCCGATCAACCGCTCACGCATCGCGGCTGCCCGGTCTTCAGCCGAGATGCGGGGCGAACGATCTCCCAGATAGGCTTCCAACTCGGACTGCTTCATTACCTTGATATCGGGCACAGGGTGGGAGTCCGCCTTGTACCAGCGGCCGATCAGCATCCCGTAGGGATGATCCCCGGTGTCAAGCCAGTTCGCATAACCCGGATCTTTGGCGCAAAGTACGGCCCGGAACTTGCCATCGGTATCGACCTTTGCCGTGGCCCCATTGAGGCTGCTTTGCCGGTAGAGAATATCGACCTGATTCCAAAGCCCATCGATCACCTGGACATTCCAGTATTTGACGTTCTGCGGCAAATCGGTTTCCAGCACCAAGACATCGTCGGGATTCTTGCTGAGATCAAAAACCATTTCAAAATAGGTCTGCGGCCAGCTGTCTCCATTACCCAGATCTTGGAAGTTATGAAGGTGAGCCTTGTTGATGAAGCCTTCATCATGCGGGCGGCGCATGCTGAGCAATGCCGTGGTCGTAAGCCGGCGCGGATAGTGCATGACTTGAGTTAGTTTGGCGCTGACTTCTTCTGGTGACATGCGCGGGCGAGGCGGCATCGGATCCAACCGCTCAACGGCAACGCGCATGTCGACATCGCGGCCCCAATTGTAATGGAACTGTCGCAGCATCAGAAAATCTACCTCGGGATTGAGATACAGCCAATTGCCAGTCCACCCCTCCGGTTTATGCTCGCTGAAGATGACCTCAAACTTGCCATCGGCATCGATGTCGAGACTATCGACGTCATAATTGTCGAAGCCCTGGCCCCATTCGTCCTGCAACCCGAAAATTTTCTTGCCCGTGGCGAAACCGGCGACAACGCAATTTCCGCGCTCGCCTGTGATCTTGTACGTGCCGGCTCCATCCAAAAAGCACGCGTGATAAATTCCGTCGGGATTTGGCTGCGCAAGAAAAGCGGAGTTTTCAAAGGGAATGAACTCGGGATAGCGCGGGTCCATCATGAAGGTCAGAAAATAGGCCTGAGACAAGCCCATGGCAAATTGCCGATACATATCCGCGCGCAACTGTTCGTCCACCGGAGCGGTTGTCTGGTCAATCAGAGGCTCTGCCTGCTTCAGCAATTCGACGTATTCAGACCATTTCTGCATTAGACTCTCCTGGAAAGACGACAGTGCGGCGGCCACGATCACAGAGCGTCGCCCTAGCCCGTTGCCGTGAGTAGATCGAACTCCACTGTAATGGTCGCTCGTGGGCGTTGCCGTCGGCTATTCGCACCGATCGAAGCTAAGCAGGGTCAGCGTCATTGGCAACAGCTTTATACCGGTTTGGGGACGACACGTTGGAGGAGAGTGGTCGAACGCAAAAGCACCGATTTCGGCTGCTTTGCGTGTTCTGGCACCTCACTTTTCGATTTGACCGACGTTTTCCAGGGTAAGCCTGGATATTGACGGGTTCTTATCTATTTCAAACAGATTTACGAGAGCAAAATGCAAGCGCGTATCGTCAACGGAATCACTCATGGGATCGCAAAGCGCTAGTTCGCTTGTATCGTGCTAACGGTAAGGACCCGCCTTTCGCGGGTAGGGATCGGGCAGGGACATCGTCAGTTATCCCGATACTGATGCCTTCCGGGGGGAGGTGAATTGCCCCAGTTTCAACTTGTCGAAACCGACAGGCCATGGCCATGGCCTGAGCATTGATATTCTTCTCCATACGAATGGATGATGGGAGCCGATGATGGATCTTGAGCTTGCAGAGGTGCGCGAAAGCATCGCTATCGTTCTGGAAGAGCAATGCACAAGCCTGGCCATCCACGCCTATGTCGATGGACACAATCGTCTAAATGCTGAGTTGCAAGGCCAGGCGGCGGAGCTGGGTTGGCTTGCCATTGCGCTTCCGGAGGAACAGGGCGGTATCGGTCTGGGCGCGGCCGGGATGGCGATCCTGCATCTCGAGCTGGGGCGGGTCTGCGCTCCGGGTGCGTTTCTTGCGACCAGTGTTGCGCTCGAAATTCTGGCGCGGAGCCCCGTCGCGGACGATGAGGGCGTCGCCAAGCTGATCGCGGATGTTATCGGCGGCACGGCAACTCTGGCTGTCGAGGCACGGGTCGGAGCGAGCCTGGCCGGTGGGTCGACCTGGTTGTTGGGAGAAGCCAGTGCCGCTGCGGCGTTGATCGCCGGCGAAGGGGAGGACCTTGTACTCGTCGGCATCGCCGACGACGCGATTGAGCAGGTTTCGATCTGGGACGAGACGCGATCGATGATTTCGACCGACCTTTCGGCAGCAGCGCCAATTATTACTCTAGTGGGAATGCGGCCGCTGTTCGAGGGCTTGTTCGCGCTTGCGCTGGCCGCCGACAGCGCCGGCGCGGCGCGTGGTGTCTTGGATCGCACGGTTGCCTATATGAAGGAGCGTGAGCAGTTTGGCCGCGCGATTGCTGCCTTCCAAGCCTTGAAGCACCGAGCTGCCGACCACGCGGTCCATGCGATCATCTGTGAACATCTTGTCTGGCAAGCGGTCGAGAATCTTGAAGGAAACGGGCCGGAATCGCGACTATGGCCGCTTATGGCCAAGGCGAATGTTACCGAAAAGGCGTCCAAAATATCCACCGACTGCGTCCAGCTGCATGGAGGTGTCGGATATACCCGGGAGTATGACCCGCATCTCTTCCTGAAGCGCATCCGATTGAATGAAGCGATGTTGGCCGCGAATACGGCGCTGCGCGACCGTGCCGATGTGGCGCTTGCGGAGGCCATGCGGAATGGCGCAGATGTTTTGGAGGTTGCATGATGATCATTGAACAGAAGAACGATGCCTCCGTATTTCGTTCCGCCATCCGCGACTGGATCAACGAGGCTCTCCCGAACGACTGGGACGCCCTTGCTGAACGCGGCACTGAGGATGATCATGTTGAGTTTCAGCGGTGGTGGTTTGGTGAGCGAGCCAAACAAGGCCTTGCCGTACCGCATTGGCCGGTGGAGTTCGGCGGCGTTGGCCTGGGCTTGGCGGAGCAGATGATCGTTGCTGACGAGATGGCACGGGCCCAGGCCCCTATGCTGGACGTCCATACTGTCACCTTGAACCATTTGCCGGGAACGCTAATTCCCTGCGGAAACAAGGAACAGCAGCAAAAATACTTGCCGCCCGCCTCTCGCGGGACGGTATGGTGTCAGGGCTTCTCCGAGCCAGGTGCCGGCTCTGATCTTGCGTCACTGCGTTGCCGGGCCGTGCGTGATGGCGATCACTACGTTATTAATGGGCAGAAGATCTGGTCGTCGATGTCGCGCTATGCCGAGCATTGCATACTTCTGGTGCGTACCAGCACGGAGGGGACCAAGCACGCCGGCATTTCCTTCCTGATCATGGACATGGACACACCAGGCCTTGAAGTTCGTCCGATCAAGCAAATCGACGGGCAAGCCGAATTCTCCGAATTGTTCCTGACGGACGTACGTATTCCTGTGGCGAACCGCGTGGGCGAGGAGAATGACGGATGGCGCGTTGCGCAGGCGACACTTTCTTCCGAGCGGGGCCTGCTAGCGTTCGAGGCTGGCGAGCGCAGCCGCCACACCATGGAGGCTTTTTACCGCAGTGCGCTTGACGCGAAGGCGTCCTGGCTTGAGGACGACGAGTTGCGCCGTGAGTTCCTCACTCTGCTGACGGATATGCAGGCCAGTCGCCGTTTTATCCGCAAGCTGCTGAAAGATCACGAGGAAGGCGCACCACCGGCAGTGACGGCGATTGCGTCCTCGCAAATCAAGCTATTCCAAACCACGCTGTTTCAACGCATCGGCGATTTGATTGTGCGGATCGAGGGGGTCGAGGGGCATTTTCGCCGGGGCTTCACGCCGCGCCGCCGTTTAACGGGGATGACCGATTTCATCAATTCGTTCGGCTGGACGATATCGGGCGGCACCAACGAGATCATGCGCAATCTCATTGCCGAGCGCGGTCTGGGAATGCCACGCGGTTAATTCGGCGCAGGCACCGTCCTCCACGGTGCCTGCGCACGGAATTCTTCAGATAGACGCCCTTGAAAGTCGCGTCGTGTCTACTACGAGTGGCCGCATGTAAGCCGGATCGTTGCGGTCGCGTGACGTTTGTACAAACGCCAGGTCGCCAGCTTGCCCTTCTGGATCGAGTTCCGTCCCCAAGCCGTTGATCACGCATATTCGAGCAGCAATTCCCCACCGGCCATCGCGCCGCTCGAAACGATCAATATAACGGCCTGAGGTGGTGGCCTGATGCGGGGCTTCCCGGTTCACCGCATAGAAGGTAAAGTAAGTCTCGGTATGAGCTTGATCGCCATTCAGCTCACACAAGTGGTTCGAAACGCTGTGCAACGTTCTTAATTGATGGCGGGTGTGGTAATCAAATGCCCAATCGATGAAGCCCTCGACATCGCCCACATACTCGCCGTGATCATCCAGCGCATCGGGATGGTAGGCAGATCGCACTGCCTCCCGATCGAAACGATCGACACCGCGGCAGTAGCGGTGAATGCAATCGAGGATATCCTGGCGATCCTTCAGCTCTCGGACGGCTTTTTCCATATCTTCGCCCATGCTATCCTCTCCAATCAGTCGGACATTCCTGCGTCACGGAATAATCTATGGAGCGAAAAGGCGCATAGCCGTGGCGTACAGGCATCGGCATTATCCAGCATGTGATTAGCGGTTCGATTCTGGTCCTTGTCTCACGAGTGGCTATGGCGCTGGACAAGGTATGCAACGATATCTGCTAAGCCTATCAAGCAAAGACATTATATGGAGCGACCAATCGTATCGCGCATGCGAGGGCGCTCTGAGAGTGAAGGACTGGACCAGATATGGCTACCCAATTGAAACAGTCGGGGCCGCTGCCGCGCGTGGCGCCGGAAAATTATCTCTCCCGCGAATTCGCGCGCGCTGAAAACGAGCACCTTTGGGGCAAGGTCTGGTTGATCGCCGGTCGCGAGGAAGAGTTGAAGAACGTCGGCGATTTCTTGACGTTCAATGTGGCTACGGAATCGATCGTAGTCGCACGCGGCAAGGAGGGCTACGTCGCCTATCACAATGTCTGCCCTCACCGGGGCCGCCGCTTGGCTGACGGTTGCGGCCGGGCCAGTCAGTTTCGATGCAAGTATCATGGCTGGACCTTCAATCTGGAAGGCAAGAACGTTCAGGTCCAGGATCGTGATGATTGGGACGGCGCACTGGACGATGAGCGGCTGGACTTGTGGCCGGTGCGCGTCGACACCTGGGGTGGGTTTGTCTGGATCAACATGGATATGGAAGGCGAAAGCCTGGCCGAATATCTGGAAGCGATCCCGGAATTCTTGGATCCATTCGAACTGCACGAGATGCGTTTCCGGTGGAAGGCAGAGTTGCATTTGCCCGTGAATTGGAAGGTGGCCCTGGAAGCTTTCATGGAAGGCTATCACGTCGCGGCCACGCATCCGCAGTTGCTGACGGTTGCGGGTAACGATTACACGCAAAGCTTCGCGCAGGGTAAGCACGCCCACTTTGGGTATTGGAAGGACGTGCAGCCTCTTGGCACGTCATCTCCGCGCCTGGCATCAAACGATCAGACCGATGCACGTGCCGGCGTCGTCGAGTTCTTTCGACAGATCGAAGAAGATCTGAATGCAATCCAGACCGATCGTGACTTCGAAGCCGCCAAGAAGATCATGGATATCCTGCCCGAGGGTACGGATGCGATGACCGCCATGGTGACGGCGATGGAACTGGGTCGCGAGGCAGCGCTGGTGGATGGTACGCAGTATCCCGAAAAACTCACGTTCGAGGCGATGGCCAAGGCGGGGAGCGATTGGCATATCTTCCCGAACTGCGTCACTCTGCCGTATTACGATGGCGCGATCTGGTATCGTGCGCGGCCCGACAGCAGCGATCCGGAAAATCCCGACAAGTGCCTGTTCGAAGTTTGGTCGCTGAAGCGCTACGGTCCGGGCAAGGAGCCTGAAGTCCAGACTCGCGTCATTAAAGATCCGGTGAATGAAAGCCTTTGCCTCATTCTGGACCAAGACATCGCTAACATGGCACAGGTGCAGGCAGGTATGAAGTCCAGCAAGTTCAAGTACGCTCGGCCCAACCCGGTGCAGGAGGTGGAGTTAATCAATTTCCACCGGACGCTGGAACGCTATGTACTGGGGCAATCTCGAGGCTGAATGGATTTCAGGCAAATTTGAAAGGGAGGGGTCGCATTTATGCGGCCCTTTTTTGTTCGTGAAGAAGGGCTATCGGAGCTCACCTTTGAGCACTGCTATCAAGCACGTGATCCTATCTAGCATTTGAGACTTCCTTCCTTCCGGGCGCTTCGCGGCAGTCACGATCTAACACTCCGGTTGATTCTCTTTTCCAAAAATAATTGCGGTATAACAACGCACTGCGTCGATGCAGTTCGGGTCTGAGCAGGGCTATCCTGGCAGGCGAGCTAGCCCAAAGGGGAACCGTGCGATCGTTCGGTTTTGTTTGCTGCGCAAGCCTGAGTGCGGTATGTCAGGGACAGAGCCGGTGTTTCAATAAGCACCGGACGGGACACTTTGCAGATAACAATAAGGAGTTTATCGTGGCCGGCACTAATGCAGCGCTGAAGTCAGTCGATAACACCGCGCCGAAGTATGACGGCCCGATTTTCGACGGCGACACTCATATTCAAGAAAAGGATTATTCCTTTTTTGAGAAGTACCTTCCGAAACAGTTCCACAAGGACTGGATGCCAGCTCGCAAGCACGGTCCCGATGGTACGTTTGGTCTTTTCATCGGCGATCGCCGAGTCGAAAACGCTGATATTGATCCTGAAGGCAAAATCCCGCCGCCTGGCAAACTGAAGGAGTGGCTGCGCGCGATCTCGACCGGCGAGTCCGTTGGTGAGGCTTTCACTCCGACCGCTGACATGAGCGAGCGCAACGCACGTATCGCCAAGCTCGACGAGTTCGGCGTAGAGTCCTGCATCATGTTCGTTGGTGAATTCGTGGCGTCTTTCGGCGTCCTGGGAATGATGGTGGAAGAGCTTGGGCCCGAAGGCGCCAATGCTCTGTTTCATGCCTGGAACCAGTATCTGGTGGACGAGTGGCAGCTGAATGCCGATGACCGCATTTATTCCACGCCGATCCTGGCGCTGTGGGACCTTGACTGGGCAGTGAAGGAAGCCAAGTGGCTAGTCGAACAAGGTGTGCGCGTTGTCGTCATGCCGATGGGGCCGTCTGACGGCAAGGCGCCGGCCGATCCGTACTTCGATCCGCTGTGGAATATTTTGAACGACGCTGGCGTGGTGGTGACCTTCCACGTTTCTGAAGCGAACTTCATGCATCCGCTGATCAAGGAGTGGGGCGAAAAGCCGCTGCAGTCACGTCGTGAGGGCCAGTCGGCCTGGCAGTGGATGTTCTGCTACAGCGAAATCCCTGTCATGATGACAATGGCATCATTTGTGTACTGGAATTTCTTCGGTCGCTTCCCCAACATCAAGATGGCAAGCGTCGAGAACGGAGCGGAATGGCTTCCCCGTTTCCTTTACAAGATGGACAAGATGCGTGGTATGGCGCGTAATGGCTGGTGGCCGATGGGCCAGCTGACCGAGCGTCCGTCGACCATTTTCAAGCGCAATTGTTTTGTCGTGGCTTACCCGGAAGATGACATTCAGGGAATCGTGGAACAGCTCGGCGGCGATGCCCGCTGCATTCTGATGGGCTCGGATTACCCGCACGCCGAGGGCGTTCCTACCCCGCGTGATTTCGTGGCCGAAGGCTGCAATGGCCTTACTGATGAGCAAATCGAGCAGATCATGTATTCGAATGGTCGTCGTTTGCTCCCTAAGGGCCGAACGGGCGTGATCGCTTGATCGAACCCTTGCAATAGTAAAGAGGGAAGGACGCGCCCTAGTGTTTCCCTCCCTCTTTATTCCAATTGGTTGACCGCAATTCTCTCTATAGTGGCATTCGTGCCGGCTTTATAAAGAATGCCCGCGGGCCGCACTTTGCGATCAGGGGCATTTGGCAGGCACAATGCGCCTCTGTCTATCATAACTGTGATGGGCATCGTCCGAAGCAGGCATGGCGTAGCTCATTGGGTGGGCCTGTATTACTGTAACGCAGTAATTCGGTGGAACTATGGCGATCGCTTCTTGATCGTCGTTATCGTTCGAGCTGAGGAGGGGTCTCTGTCGATGCGATGCCCATAGGTGTCGGCCGCGGGCGGCGGTCGATTATCGATCGTTGTGACAACCAAAACTTCAATTAATCGCGTTTCCACTTTTAGAGTTGTTTGGAGAGAAAAGTGCAGGATTATTCCGGAAAGTGGTTACGTAAGCCGCAATTTCTGCTGTTTGAAGTAGTAGGTGCAGTAGCACGTATCACCCTCAATCGCCCGGAAAAACGCAATGCGCTTTCCTTTCAATTGCTGGCGGAATTGCGTGATGCCCTCTTGGAAGCCGATGATCGCGAAGACGTGCACGCTATCCTGCTGCAAGGTGCAGGCAAGGATTTTTGTTCCGGGTACGATCTGACAGCTGCGTACGACCAATGGGAAGCCGAAGCAGGCGACGAGACAGAAGGAAATCGCGTCACGTATCGTCCTTCGGGCGGTAGCATCGATAACGACACGTGGGCCATGGAACGCAACCAATCGATCCCTGACCTGATCTTCATGCTGCACAAGCCCGTGATTGCGAAGATCCACGGCAACTGCCTTGCTGGCGGTACCGATCTTGCTTTCCGATGCGACATGGTCGTGGCTGCCGAGGACGCACGTATCGGTTTTCCGGCAACGCGAGCCAACGGTTCGCCGC
Source organism: uncultured Novosphingobium sp. (assembly GCF_964277725.1). Taxonomy (NCBI): domain Bacteria; kingdom Pseudomonadati; phylum Pseudomonadota; class Alphaproteobacteria; order Sphingomonadales; family Sphingomonadaceae; genus Novosphingobium; species uncultured Novosphingobium sp. Next base: position 16,342 of record NZ_CAXYKL010000190.1, read on the forward strand.
CGTCCCACATGTGGACTTACCACGTGGGCCCGCAGTGGGCGAAGCGTCTGCTGCTGACCGGCGATATCATCCAGGGTCGCGAAGCTGCTAAGATCGGCCTGGTCCTTGATGCCGTGCCGGCTGACGAGATCGACGAGTTCGCGATCAATCTGGCTGAACGCGTGGCCCTTGTCGATCCGGACCTCGCGGCAACTCAGAAGCGTATCGTCAATCTGGCGATGGAGCAGATGGGCATGCTGAACATTCAGCGTATGGCGATCGAAATGGACGCGCGCGCGCACCTGGGCACGGGCCCTCGCCGGATGCAGTTCAAGGCTGACATGCGCGATGGTGGTTTGAAGCAGGCACTCGCCAACCGTGATGGCCCGTTCGGTGACAGCACCATCAAGCTGCGGGTCGACCGCTAGGCCCGCCACAGCTTTTTGAGCGCTATGGCGAAGGTTTGGAGATTTTGAATGACTGCCCTGCCGAAGCTACGAGATTTAGAGGATGCCTCGTTCAATCCGTTCATGGAAGAACGGCTCCTGTTCGGAGATCACGACGATCCTTATCCGAAGATAGCCGAGCTTCGGCAGCAGGGTTCAGTCGTTCCCGGCGATTATCGCGAATACATGGGACTGTACCCTGACCTAACGATGCCGTCCGACGCGCCGCATTATATGCTGCTGAGCTACGAAGCGTGCAATAAGGCGTTGATGACGCCGGCGGTTTTTTCAAATGCTGCTTATGTGTTCAATCTGGGCGCCAGCTTTGGGCGTTCCGTGTCTACTATGGATGCCCCCGAGCATACGCGTTACCGACGCATTTTTCAGAAGGTCTTTCTCCCCCAATTCGTGCGCGAGTGGGGCGGCTCCGTCGTAGATCCGGTAGTGACCGATCTGATGGAGGCGTTCATTCATGAGGGCAAAGCCGACCTCGTGAGCCAATTCACGCTGCTGTACCCGTTTGGCGTGATCTACAAGCAGCTGGCGCTGCCAACGGAAGAGGGGCGTGTTTTCCATAAGCTGGCCGTCGCGCAAACGATGATCATGGCGGTTCGCGAGATCGGTGAGGAAGCATCGGCAAAATTGGGTGAGTATTTCCCGAAGCTGATAGACCAGCGTAGGGCTGAACCTGGCGATGACCTTGTCAGTCTCTTGGTACAGGCCGAGGTGGACGGGGAGTATCTGCCGGAGGACGTGCTAGTCTCATTTTTCCGCCAACTTATCAATGCTGCCGGAGACACAACCTACCGCGGTACAAGCGTATTGCTGACTAAGTTGCTTCAACATCCTGACCAACTGGAGCTGCTACGCAATGATCGCAGTCTCCTCCCCAACGCGATCGAAGAGGCGCTTCGGTTCGATGGTCCGGTGCTTGCGCAGTCGCGGTGGGCGACTGTCGATACCGAGATTGATGGGGTGAAAATTCCGGCAGGCGCGATCATTGATGTTATCGCGGGTGCGGCCAATCGCGATCCGGCAAAGTTTTCCGACCCTGATCGTTTTGACATTCGACGGCAGAATGCGAATCGCCATCTCTCGTTCGCCAGCGGCCCGCATATCTGTATCGGGCAGCATCTTGCGCGGGTGGAAATGACGCGGGCCATAAATGCCATTCTCGACAAGTTGCCAAATTTGCGTCTCGACCCAGCATGTCCCCCGCCCCAGCTTAAAGGGGCGATGATGCGTGTGCCGCATCGCCTGGACGTTGTGTTCGACCCTTCCTAAGATCCTATTCGTTGTGTAAAGGCCCCCGCGCGGGGGCCTTTACACGCCCGTAGACTTGTTTTCGGGTACAACGCCGCGGATCAATGTTTCCACCCAGCGATCCATGATGTCATTGCTGGCAAGATCCACGCCACTCAAATACATCTCACTGATGCCGCGCAACGTTCCGATCATGATAAAGCGGCCATGTCTTGGTGTCAGCGCCGGATGCAATTCGCCGCGTGCTTCGGCCAATACGAACATCTCATCCATCGTAATACGGAAGCGGGCGGTGAGATCGCGAATACGGTTTTTGGCCGGGTCACTTAAATGATCTCGATCGCGAATTGACACAATGACGTAATCGGCATGGTGGATCAAATCGTCGCGCTGACAGGCGAAAAAATGACGAATTTGCTCGTCCAACGTCGTCTTGCGGCGCGCTTCCTCCAAATAATCCAAGGATCGCTGCATACCAAGAAGACAAATCTCGGCCAGCGCATCTTCCTTGGAGGCGATATGAAAATAGAGACTGGCGACCTTGATCCCTAAGGCTTCGGCAATAGCGCGAGTGCTGGCACCTTGATAGCCGAGGCGGGCGAAGATAGCGGCGGCAGTATCGATCGCCTGCTTGCGTCGGGCGGTGTGCTTGCCCGTTAATTCTCGCCTTGAGACATAAGGTGGGAGTTCATCGACTGGTGAAATCGCCGATTTTTTTTCGCTGCCGATGGAATTTGAAACGAGGCCCATGCCACCAAGGATACGCGATCCTGGATCAAAGTGCCATGCCTGCCGGTCGATAAGCACACAGACGGCGCGAGTTTAGGCCAGTAGCAAGGGTGTGATGATAAACTTTCGGCGATTGCGAAAGCCGATGGCTACCTGTCAAGGTCGGGCAGCCATCGGTGTTTCTGTTAAACAGTCGCGCCTGGGAAAAGCTTCTTGATCGATTCGCCAACCGGAGCGGGGCAATAGCCGCCGCCCGGCCAGTTGATGAAGCCAAATGCGGCCGAAGTGCCACCATCAACGTGGATGTTGATGCCGGTGATGGAGCGAGAAAGGTCGGATGCGAGAAAGACGACAGTGTCCGCCAAGTCCTCAGGGCTAGCGGCTGCGCCCCGTGGAATATACATCGCCATCGATGCTTCGATATCCTCGATCGGCGCGTCTTCCATTGACTTCAGAAGATCAGGCTTGAGAGCCGACATGTTGCCGCGGCTTGGCGTGGTATCGGGTGTGACTTCGTTGATGCGGATATTGCGGGTACCGAATTCGACAGCCAGAGCGCGGCGAAGATTGGCGTTTGCTGCCTTAGCACCAGCATAGACCGAAAAACCTGCGGCGCCGCGATAAGCTTCGATCGTTGTGAAGTTGATGATGCTGCCACCGCGCGACGCACGCTCAATCAGGGGGACCGCGAGACGGATCGACTGAATCACGTAACCGAAGTTGCGGCGAATATCCTCGGCATCCTCCGCATCCGTGCCCTGCAGGAAATCGCGCTGCTTCACGCCGCCCGCCACGTTCACCACGATATCGAGGCGATCAAATTCCTGACCGACCATTTCGTAAAATTTGCGGACGTCGTCGACTGATAGCACATCGCCTACCATTGTCACACAACGGCGGCCCAGAGCTTCCACGTGTGCCTTGGTTTCGGCCATTCCCGCCACGTCCTTGTCAAAGATCGCGATGTCCACGCCCGTTTGCGCCAAACCCAAGGAAGCAGCGGCGCCGATACCAAATCCACCACCCAGCAGAACGGCGACTTTGCCTTTTAGATTGGCTTTCTCATCCAGCATTTTGGTTTTCCTGTCCCATTACTCGGCTAAAGTTACTTGCCGTTAGCATATCTGGGCCCCGCGCCAGCAGGCAATCTCTTTGGGAATGCCGAGTCTATCAGTCACCTAATAGGGCGCCGGGGGGCGTTAGAAAATTTGGCAGCGGATCAAGGGCACGGCGGGGTGACGGTAATTTAGCAGTTGCGCCGGCCTATCATACACTGTTTATCAGCGTCCGAAATTGGATAGCCCGAGAGGGAGAAGCGCCTGCGTTTGCTGACGTTCACTCCTGCAGTAGGTGGACTATATTCCAGGAAAGGACGCCGGCGATGACCATGAAGCAATTGCCTGAAGCGGTGATCAAAGTTCTCGAAGGCAGTTTTGTTTCTGAATTTGCCACTGTCAGTGGCGCTGGCGTGCCGATCGACACGCCTACGCTGTGCTTCGCAACGGATGATCTGAGTGCGGTGGGCGTGGCGACGGGCCTGTCCTATCCCGCGAAGGCAGAGCGCGCCCGGCGCAATGCAAAGGTCGGCCTACTGATCGAGGGCCAGCCCGGCGAGCCGGTGGTCTCAATTAGAGGGATCGCCGCCGTGCGCGATAGCGATCTTCAGGCCAACGCCATTCGCTACCTGTCGGAAACCGGTTGGGAGATGGTCGGCGCGCAAGCTGGTGTGGGCTGGGACAAGGCGCGTGAGGCCGTTTGGTATTTCAGCCGTATCATCATCGACATTGCACCTGAGCGCGTCCTGTGGTGGGACAATGCAGATGCGATGGATCAACCGCCACACGTGTGGAATGGCTCGATCTCGCCAGACTTCAGGTCCGATCCGGCGCCGGCGGGTAAAGGCAGCCCCGCACCCAAGTGGCCGCAAAGGACGTGGCAAGAAATTGCGGCGGATGCCATCGCCCGTTCCTCCCCCGGGCACCTGACTTTGCTGGACGCGGATGGTTGGCCCTTGCCGATCCGGGCGACCTCAGTCGAGCGTGTGGACGAAGGCTTTCGTCTGGTTGTGCCGAAGGGGGCGCCTTGGGCCGCTCGTTCGGGCACTGCGACATTAACCTTTCAAGGCGTGGAGACCTTCGTGGGCGAAGCGGTGGACGAAGGTGAAACCATTCTGCTGAACGTTGAGCGCGCGCTTCCGCAAAATCCACTGACGGTCGATCCCGCGCAAGTCCTGAACCCCGCGGAGGATACCCGAGCCAAGCTGTTTTCGCGACTGGAGGAAGAGACGCAGCGCCGAGGACAGCCGATCCCGGTGTTGCCGCAGCAACCGCCGGCCCGCACGCGACTGGCGCAAGCCCGCTTCGATAGGCAGATGGCTTTCGAACTCGCAAAAGGGGAGTAGCGGTAAGACTGCTACATTCTGCGATGGTCGACGCCGGCGGGTTTTTGGATAGAAGCCTGATATCAGAAGTGAGATTGAATGATGGCGCTGTGGAAACAAGCAGGAGGGCGATACCTGTTTCGCTGGATTGATCAGTAGCTTGCGAGCAGAGACCTTTTCTTGCAGTCGACCACTCTATCACGACAATGCGATGGTAATGATATGACCGATACATCCCTCTACCACCGCTTCCAGCAGTCCGTAGCTATACATGCTGATCGCATCGCCATAACCGAAGGTGATGCGAATATCTCATATCGCGACTTGGAGGCGGCGAGCCGGGAGGTTGGCGCGGCGCTGATGGGCATGGGTATCCAGCACGGCGATCGTATCGCTATATGGGGTGTAAATAGTACGAATTGGGTGATCGCCGCGCTCGGTATTCAGGCCGCCGGTGGTGTTCTCATCCCGGTTGGTACGCGTTTACGAGGGCGAGAGGCGGGAGACATCCTGACCGACGCCAAGGTGCGCTTAGTCTTTTGCGATGCGTCGTTTGGCGATTTCAGCTATATCGACGCGCTCTTGCAGCACGCCCCCGCATCGGTAGAGAAACTCGTTGTCCTGGATGCCTTGGCTAGCGCGGCGAATAGCAAGGTCATGTCGATCTCTGACCTGCGGAATTCGGCCGACCGGGTAGACGATGCCGCCTTGAACGCGCGCATCGCCCAGGGATGTGGCGACGATCTTGTTGACATCATCTTCACGTCAGGGACGACCGGACGCCCCAAGGGCGTGCTGATGACCCACCGCAAAAGCATGATCGCGTGCGATATCCAGCGTGAGGAGATCAACCGCTTCACTCCGGATGACGTCTTCGCGGTGACGTTTCCCTTTGCGCATAATGCCGGCTACAGGGCCGGCTGGCAGGTCTCCTTGCTCTACGGAGTCAGGATCATACCGGTCCGAACCTTCGATGCGGGCGAGTTGCTACGTCTGATTGAAAAAGAAGGCGTGACCATGCTGCCGACGGCGCCCCCGATCGCGCGTGCTTTGATTGATCATCCTGACCGCGAAAGGACCGATCTTTCCAGCTTGCGGATCATGTCGACCGGCGGCACCGTAGTGCCGGTTCGGCTAATCAAGGACATGCGTCAATTACTGGGTGAGGGCACGATCGTTCAAACCGGTTACGGATTGACCGAGGCGGCTGGGTCAGTTTGCAACACGTTTGACAATGACCCACCGGAAGTCATTGCGCAGACCGTGGGCCATGCGCTCAGCAATTTGGAACTGCGTATCGTAGGTCCGGATGGCGTAGAACTCCCGCAAGGTGAGATCGGCGAAGTCGCCGTTCGGGGTCCGCAGATCACGCCGGGCTATCTGGACAATCCAGAAGCCACCGCCGCAGCATTCACCTCAGATGGTTTTCTGTTGACTGGCGATGCGGGCCGTCTGGATGAAGATGGCAACTTGCGCCTTACAGACCGTATAAAGGACATGTACCTTGTTGGTGGTTTCAATTGCTATCCGGCGGAGATCGAGCGCGTCATGGCGACGATGCCGGGGATTGCAAACGTTGCCGTGGTCGGTGTGGATGACGATCGGCTTGGCCACGTAGGTCGTGCGTTTGTTGTTCCGGAGAATGGAGTGCAACTCACCGAACAGGGGGTGATCGCCTGGTGCCGAGAGGAAATGGCGAATTACAAAGTGCCGCGTTCGATCCGCTTCCTAGACGCTCTTCCCCTCAACGCCACCGGCAAGATCGCCAAGATCGAACTGCGCGCTTTGGCCTGACATCGATGCTGCCGGACATGCCGTTCGTGGCGGTTCGATTGGTGCCGTGATTTTAAGAAGGGAACGAGCCGTGGGGCAAGATGGTGCGATCGCTCCCCAAGAAATCGCCGGGGAAGGCGACGCAACGCAGCTGGTAAAACTTACCTCTACGTCGAAGGATTGTTTTACCAATCTCTATGGCGAGAGTTTCAGGAACAATCACCTTTTCGGCGGCCAGGTCGTGGCCCAGGCCCTGGCAGCCGCGGCGGCGACGGTTGAGGGGCGTCCCTGCCACTCGATGCATGCCTATTTCCTGCGTGCCGGTTCCGCATCCGCCAGCGTGAGTTTTGAGGTGGATAGAACCCGTGACGGGGGGCGCTTTTCAACCCGGCGAGTCGTCGCGCTGCAAAACGACGTCCCGATCTTGCATCTAGAATGCTCGTTCCATCTCGGCGAGAGGGGCCTCGAACACCAAGTGCCATCCTCGGTCCCGGTACCAGAGCCGGAGACGATACCGGATATCACTGCACTTGATCCGGACAAAGATCAGGCCGCCTTATGGGGGATAATCCAGAATGTGCAGACGTTCCCGTTGCTGGATATTCGCATTGTCGATCAAGAGTTGCTTCTGCAGCCCAACCCGGATGCGAACCGGCGCTTGTGGATCAGGGTGCCGAGTGCCGTAAACAGTGATGATCCGGCAGTGCATCAACAGTTGGTGGCCTACATATCGGACTTCATGCTCGCGGGTGTGGCACTACTTCCTCATCCGGTGAAATATCGCTGGCCTCGAACCTTCATGGCCAGTCTCGACCACGCAATCTGGTTTCATCGTCCATGCCGGGTGGACGACTGGCTGCTTTATGATTGTGATAGCCCCTCGACGGGTGACGGAAGAGGCATCGTCCGGGGGCAGATCAAAGATCGCACCGGGCGCCTGATAGCCACTGTCATGCAGGAGGCGCTGCTGCGGCCAGACTTAACGCTCTAAGGTACGATTTTATAACGTGATTTTAACACGGCAGGCCGTTCGGTTTGCCGGATAACCACCTGTACCTTAAGGCTGAAAGTGTGCCCTTGTTATGAACCGAACATCTGTTAGAGTGGTCGAAACTTCGTTGGAGAGGAATCGATGGAACTCGTCAGACTTGGCCGTGCCTTGGGGGAGGGCTGGATCGCGGGTCACGAACAAGATGATACCGACCGTTGCGTGAAATCGGCCGGTCGTGTGTTGCGCATATTGGAACTGTTCGACGTCTTGAAGCGGGAAGCCCCGGTTTCTGTGGTGTCCGAACTGTTGGGCCTTCCGCAATCGAGCACTTCGGTTCTGCTGCGTACTCTCGTCGAGATGGGGTACCTGGTGTACAATAATCCCACTCGTTCATTTGCGCCCACCACGCGCCTGTCTTTGCTCGGAAGCTGGGTGAATGGCCCGATGGTCAGCGATGGGCCGCTGATCCGGCTTATGCACCGGTTAAACGTTCGGACCGGGCAGGCGATCGTTCTGGCGGCTCGCAACCAGACATTCTCTGAGTATATTCACGTCGTCCAGGCTACATCCCCTGTACGGCTTTATGTCGTTCAGGGATCTCGCCGGCCATTGGCTTGCTCTGCGACCGGAGCCACCTTGATCTCTGATCTTCCGGTGAGCGAAATCAAGCGGATCGGTATTCGCTACAACGCTGAGCCGCAAGAAGTTGACATCAAGGTCTCTGTCACCACGCTTCTGGAGCGTGTCCAGGCGGTTCGCACTAATGGGTACGCGTTCCACCACAATACCGTAACACCCGGCGCCGGAACGATCGCAATGTGCCTGCCCGAACCGATGACGGCACATGAGCGTCTGTCAATTGGGATCGCAGGACCATCGGACATTCTGTTGCGGAGCAAGGATGAGTTCGTGGCGGCCATGCGCGAGGAAATCGCCAGTCACCTTGTTGATTCCGACGGGGAACCTCAGCGCTGCGATGCAATCGATCGATTTTCATCCTCTTCCCCGGTCAGGCTGGCAGCCGTCAATCACGGCGGTTGACGGCACTAAAATGCCTTAAAATCAACTCGCAAAGCGTAGTCGCGCGCGGATCGGTGAGGCGGCCTATCCGCGCATTACAAGTGGAAATGTCTACGATATACCGCTGACAAATCCGGAGATCGGTCTTGGCCTCGCCCGTCCTTCGCTCGCTCGCCTGTGCTGAATGAAGCGGCCGGGGCCGACGGTTTCCCGGCCCGCGATCATATGCGGCCATTGTGGAGCTGAGTGATGGCCTAGGGAGCATGACTGGTCGGGCGATACACACTTGCGTTGGCTATAACGGCATTCTTTCTGCCCTACCGCCAAGCCACGCCGCTTGATTTCATGGTCTGCTAGGTGCGAAGAGTAATTACCTTTTCACCACGACAGTCCCTATGCGGGCTATGAAATTGACAAGAATCACGCTCGTATCTTCGCGCGAGAGGGGACTTAGGTGGCCACTTTCCTGCGGGATGCGATGATCAGTGGGCTCGTCGCATTCGTCGCTGACGTCAGATAGCCGTAACCTATCACATTTTGGATGCGCTTAGATGGATCATTACCCAGCGGCGCGGCATAAAGTGCCTGAATGACGAGCCA
>NZ_CAXYKL010000191.1:0-23056 GCF_964277725.1 uncultured Novosphingobium sp.
CGGCCATGTCGGCCCGTGCCGCCGCCATAACGGTTTCGGGATCGAGCACGGTGCGGGTGCGCGTGCCCGATGCCTGCTTCACCGCCAAGGGCAGCGCCTGCAATTCGCCCACGCTTTCGACGTCGGGGTGTGAAGACACGATGCGATCGATCAGTGTGGTGCCGGTGCGCGGCATACCGATCACGAAGATCGGCTCCGTTCCAGCGCATTCGGCGGTGGCGGGCGAAACTTGCTGAGGAGCCCAGGCTGCTTCGATGGCATCGAATACAGCGGCATCACGCGTGAAATCGTAAGGAAGCGCGCGGCGATGCTCGGCATTGACGGTGATCAGGCGAGCGAGCGCCTCATCCTCCCGGCCAAGGTCTTCCAGTTCCTTGGTGAGGGCATAGCCGAGCAGCAGACGATCGCGCCTATCCTGCGCCGCTTCGCGCACTTCGATCAGCTTGTCGACGTGGTTGGCAGCCTCGGTCTGCTTGCGCAATCCGGCGAGGAGGTGGTGCGCACGGGCATCCGCCGGTGAGAGCGCGAGCAGTTCGTTCAACGCCGCCTCAGCCGCATCGACTTGCCCCAGGAAGTTGAGCGTCGTGGCCAGATTAAAGCGGAAAGCCGTGCTGCCCGGCTCCAGCCGAACCGCCTCTTCAAAGTGCGCCAGCGCGGCAGTATGATTGCCCAGCCGAGCGTAGACGCAGCCCATCGTATCACGGCTCAGCGCGTCGGCCGGGGGCATCGCCTCGGCATCACGCAAGGTTGCTGCGGCGTCGCCATCGCGCCGCACCAAGGTGTACAGCTTTGCTAGATGCGCGCGATATTCCCCTTGTGGATCGAGCGTGACCGCCCGACCGAGATGTCCGATCGCTGCTTGCACCCGGCCCTGCGCCGCCTCTGCCTGGCCGAGCAGGAAATGCCCTTCCGCATCCCCGGCATCAGCGGCGATCATGGCGCTCGCCAAGCGAGAGATTGCACCCAGATCGCCCTGCACCAGAGCACGCCGCGCCGGGCTCATCGGGAGGGTGGCGCTGCCGATCATGCGGGGCTGGCTTCCTCGATAGTACCGGCAGCCGCGTCACCTGGGTCAGACTTGCGCGCCTTGTAGCGCTGGATCAGGGGCTGGAAGGGGAACAACGCCTGCTCCACAATCGAGAGACGACGACGCTCGTCCTGCCCGACGATCGCAGATTCGCCTTCGCGATAAGTGCCGAAGATACGGTCCAGCAGGATCAGCGAATTGCCGTAATTGCAGCGCGTTGCTTCGTAATCAGTGGAGTGATGCAAGCTGTGATTGCGGATTGTGGTAAATACGAATGAATACCAGATCGGCGGATTGGCGCGGACATTGGCGTGAGCAAAGGTGGAGACAACACCCAATACGTTCAGGCCGGCGAACAAGGCGGTGTTATCGAAATCGAACAACGCCAGAACACTCAGGCTGATCAGGAACAGCTCGATCGGATTGCCCACCGCGCCTTTCGCGGCATTCAACTGCGTGATGTGGTGATGCGGCGCGTGGGTCAGCCAGAACGGCGTAACGTTGTGCATAAGGCGATGCATCCAATACTGGCCGAACTCCAGGATCACGATCACCAGCGCCACTTGCGCCAGCCACGGCATGTGTATGACCCACTGGGTGCTGATCCCCAGCGATGTCTTCAGCGCCTTTAGCGGGTCTTCGGCCAGTGTCTGCGTCAGCCATGCAATAACCGTGGCGCTGAGCACGACGTAGAACAGGTCTGTGAAGAATTCCTGCTTGTCCATCCGCCAACCGGCATGTCGCTCAAACACAAATTCCAGCCCCAAAACTATCGCGGTGATCGCGCTGGAGAAGGCGATAAGTGTCCAGGGGCTGCTCAGAAGCGCCTCAGGACCGTAGGCCCAGAATGCCACGACAAGCGCTACCATCAGCGGCGGCAGAAGATCGACAAGAGATTGTTTAGCAAGAGCGTTTTGCATGGCGTTCTTACCGCAAAAACCAGGTCGCCCATGGCGCGGGCGAGGATGGACGGCGGGAACCCGACGTTTCTAGAGCGGCCGCACGGGCTCGCAGGCCTTCCAGAAGCAGACGACCTGCGGATGCCGCTATGGCGAAAGGCCATGCCGTCTGGTGCTGGGCTTCAACGGTAATTGCCTGGTGGCGCAGTGCCATGGGGTTCCTCGCTTTGATCCGCAAAATCTGGACCAGCGAACCCCATACGGGCAGGCGCTATTTTTCGATGGAAGACATAGATTGGCGTTATGACTTCCGCTGCGCGCGGATCCGGCGCACCACTTCGTCGAGGAACAGCTGCGTCGCCGTATCCCGCGAAGGCTCGGCCCGGGCGAGCAGGAAGATATCGTAGGACGGCTCAGCCTCGGGCTGGAGGATCGGCCATAGCCGCCCGCGAGCCACCTCTTCCTGAGCCGACAAGATGGGCAGGAACCCGACGCCGACGCCATGCAGGATCAACCGCTTGGCCTCGTTGATATCCTCTGCCAGGCCATTCACCTTGGTGCCCAGGCGATACCGGCGGCGCAGATGCGTGATCGTCTCGATCTCATCCTCGCCAGTCAGAACGAAGCCCTCGTCCTTCAACTCGTTCAAGCGGCTGATGCGGTATCCGAACAAAGGATGACTGCGCGCGCAGTAAAGCTGCTGATGCTCCGTAAACAGCGGCTCATAGACCAAGCTGGCGCGCACCGCGCTATCATATCCGACGCCGATCTCCACTTCGCCCCGCTCCAGGGCATCCAACACCTGCCGCCATGGCGACACGCGGATCTCGATGTGGATTTCGGGATGGCGGCGATGGAAACTGGCGATCGCCTCGTCGAACTCCAGCGAGACCAGCGCGGACACCAGCTGGATGCGTACGAAGCCCTCGACGCGCTTGGTGGCCTGCGCGATCTGGTGCGGCACCAGGCGGGCCGCTTCCAGCATATCTTCGCACAAGGCCATCATCGCCTTGCCCGCCGCCGTCATCTCCACGCCCGTGGCGGAGCGATGCAGCAGCGTGGCGCCGACCTGCTCTTCCAGCCGCTTGAGTGCGGCGCTGATACTGGGCTGCTGCTTGTTCAGTTGACGCGCTGCCGCGCCGATGCCGCCGGCCCGCACAATATCGACAAAGGTGCGCATCAGGTTCCAGTCCACCCGACTGGCAAAGCGATTGTCGATAAGCGGACTGCGGTCTGTCATGACAGGTGTGGCGAACGGCGATGAAGCATGGCGGCATACAGATGCCACCTGCGATCGCGGCTCGCCAGCCTAGAATTGCGCCTGTCGTCGCGACGGCGGAGAGCGGCGGAAGAAACCATCGCTCTTCCGCCGCTCGTTAGACTTTGCCGTTACGGCGTCGTCTGGCCCGCGTTGTCGGCGGTTCCGGTCGAGGTATTCGCAGACGTCGTCTTCACACCTAGGCTGGCGCCGCCTGCCGTGGTGGTGGTCGTGTCCTTGCGCTCACCAGTAGTGATTGTGCCGCCTGCCGTAGTGGTCGAGCCGCCACCGGTCGTGGTCTTCACGTTCTCCTGATTGACGTTGCCGCCTGCATTCACCGTCAAGGCGCCACCGGTCTGGACGTCCGAGCCGGTGTAGTTGGTCGTGGTGGTGGATTGGTAAGTCGCGCTACCCTGCACGCTGCCGCCCTTCTCGATCCCCTCGGGCTTCTTTTCCTCAGGCTTGGGCGCTTCAGGTCCCAGTGCGCTGGGGCGGGCAGAGACCCAGCCGCCATCGGACTTAGTGCCGCCGGCCTTGTCGGAGGGCTTCTGCGCGCCGTCGGTGGAGGATTCGGTCTGCTTCACCGGCGCCCCGGGGACCTTGGGCTTGTCCGGCACAGTGCTCTTCACACCTTCCGAGTGCTTCGAGTTCGAGGTGTCGCTCTTCGCAGGCGTGCCACCGTCGTTGGAGTTGCCGCGCGTGCCGATCACCGGCTTGGGCTTCTCGGGCGTATCGCCCTTTGAGCCTTCCGACTGCTTCGGGTTCGAGGTGTCGGTCTTGGTCGGCTTGCCACCTTCGCCCGAGGTCGAGCCGCCGTCGTTCGAGTTGCCGCGCGTGCCGATCACCGGCTTGGGCTTCTCGCCGCCGTCCGTGGTGCTGCCCTTGCCGGAGCCGCCGTCACCGCTGCTGGAGGGAGTGGGCTTGGGATTGGACGTCCCGCCGTCGCCCCCGTTCGAGGTGGTGGGCTTGGCGCCGCCGGTATCACCGTCGCCCTTGTTGGGCTTGGCCGACTGCCACTTACCATCGTTGGCGGCACCAGGCTTGGCGGCGTCGGGCTTCTTGGTGCCCTCGTCCTTCTTGCTGGCTTCGCCGCTGAGGCTGAGTTGCGCGCCGTAAGAGTGCGACGTGTTGGTGCTTTCGGCCGCCTTCATCTTCAAGTCGCCGCCGGCATCGATCGAGGCATCGCCGCCCGACTTGATGGTGGTGCCTTCGATCGTGGCGTCGTTCTTGGCCTTGATCGACTGGTTGCCGCCCGTGGTGAACGAGCCGACCTTGGCCGTGTCGGACGAGGCATCCTCATGGGTGAAGCCGCCACCCACTTCGACACCGCCGCTGGTGCCGCCGCCGCCGCCCTTGCTGAGCGAGACGCCGAGCGAGGCGTTCTCCGTGGTCTTGCTGCTGGAGGCGGTGTCACGCGCGGCCGTGAAGTTCACCGACCCGGCGCTGTCGATCGAGCCATCGCCTGCCGCGTTGAGGTTGGTGCCCTCCAGGTTGGCGTCGCCCTTGGTGGTCTTGATATTGAGGTTGCCGCCCGAGGTGATGCCGCCGGTGACCGCCTTGCTGCTTTCGGCCTGCTCCTGGCTGCCTTCGTAGCCGCCCGAAGCCTCGGCCTTAACAGCCTTGGTGGCGCTGATCCCCGCCTTCACCTCGGCAGTGCCCTTGTTTGAATTGCTGGTGGAGCTGCTGGTGTCGCGCGCGGCGGTGTAGTCCAGCGATCCCGCCGTCAGCGAGGCATCGCCGCCGGACTGGATGTTGGTGCCCTCCAGCGAGGTCTTGTCGGTGGTGGTGCTGCTGAAGCTGCCGCCCGACTTGATCGTGGACGTGCGCGCCGTGCTGGAGTTGGCGGTGCTGTTGCTGTCCTCGTGCTCGTAGCTGGCCTTCACGCCCACGCTGGCGTCGGCGTCCGCGCCGGTGCCCTTGCCGGTGACCGAGGCCCCCGCGGTCGCGCCTGCCTCGGCATCGGCATAGGCGCCGATGCGGCCCTTGTCGGACTGCGCGCTGGACGAGGAGTAGGTGGTGTCCGCCGCGGCCTTGCTGTCCCAGGTCTTGGCGGTTTGGCTGAAGTTGCCGCCCGCCTCGACATCGGTGCCCGCGTCGGTGATGCCGTTCTCCGCCGTGCGGGTCATGTTGCCGCCAGACTTGAGCGACGAGGTGACCGCCGTGGTGGAGCCTTCGGTGTTGGAGCTGGACGTGTGCGAGACCTGCAAGCCCGCGCTGCCTTCCGCACCGGCGCTGGCGCCCGCGCTGGCCCCGGTCATGCCCGCTTCCGCCCCGGCCTTGGCCTCGGCATTGCCGTTGACGTAGAGGCCCGCGCCGGTCTGCTGCTTGGTGGTGGTGGTCTCGTGGACATCGTTGACCTCCTTGAAGGTCATGTCCTTGGCCTTGAGATTGAGGTCCCCGCCCGCATCGACCGAGGATCCCTCAACCGTCATCTGGTTGGACGCGGTCAGCGACGTGTTTCCGCCCGACTTGATGGTGGAGCCGGTGTGGGTGATGTCCTTGCTGGTCGCAGTTTCCTGGGTGTTGCGGTAAAGATCGATGTTGGTGTCGCTCTCCGCCTCGCCCTTGGCCTCCGCCTGTGCCTGCGCGGTGAAGCTGGCCGAGGCCGATGCACCGGCCTTGGCCTCTGCCTTATTCTCATTATCGACCATGAAGCCAACCGAGTGCGTATCCGTGGTGGTCGTGCTGGTTTCCTTGTTCTCGGCCGCCAGCAGGTTGATGTTCTGCGCATCCACGGCGACGTTGCCGCCCACGTTCATCTCTGAACCCTGCAGCGTCACGTCCTTGTCCGCTTTGACGTTGGCGTTGCCCCCAACGTTGAAGGTGGAGCCGACGGCGCGGCTGCTTTCCTTGTCCGTGGTCGCGGTCGTGTGGTTCATCAACTCCAGGTTGCCGGAGTTTTCGTTTTTCGCCTTGGCACCCACTTCGGCGCTGGCCTGCGCGCTGTAGCCGCCGGCGCTGGCCTTGGCGTCCTTGCTGGTGCCCGCTCCGCTCTTGGTGTCGGCGCTGGTCTTCAAATAAGTCGTGGTCTCCGTCTTGGACGAGCTGGTGTCGACATCGTTGCCTTGCAGGATGTTGACCGAGCTGGCCTTCACGTTCGCGTCGCCGCCGATGTTCACGTTCGAACCCTGGACGGTCAGATCGCCCTTGGAATCGATGTTGGCATTGCCGCCGACATTGAAATTCGAGGAGACGTTGCGGCCGTGGAACTCGTCCGTAGTGGTCTTGGACGTGCCGTAGACGCCGCCGCCAACGCCCACGCCGCTGGTCTGGTTTTCGTCATGGGTCTGGGTGCTGTTCTGCCCGGCGATGATGTTGAAATCGCCGCCGGTCTTCACGTCGGCATTGCCCTTCACGTTGGCGTCGCTCGCCTTGAAGGTGGTGTCGCCGCCGCTTTGCATTGACAGATTACCGCCCACGCTCAGGGTCGAGCCGAGTTGGTCCGTCGTGGTCTTTGTGCTGTAGCTGTCCTTGCCACGCTGGCTGGTGGAATTGACGTCGTCCACGGTGCCGAACGTGATGTTGTTGCCGGCCTTCAAGCTGGCGTCAGTCCCCGCGCTGACGATCGCGCCGGACACGGTGATGTCCTTCGCCGCATCCAGGGCGAGGCCGTTAGTAGCTGTGATCCCGGCCGTCTTGCCGATCACAGTCGCCTTGTTTCCATCGGTGCCGGTGGTCGAGGCGTAAGTCTCGTTGATGATCGAGCCGCCGGTGCTGCGAACGCTGACGTTGCCGCCGCTCATCGTGCCGCTGGTGTTGCGCACGTCGCCAGTCGCATCGACGTTCAGCGCCTTTTCGCCCACGATCGAGCCGCCAGTGTTGGTCAGTGTGCCGACGTTGAAGTTGGCGGTATCCGTGGCGTGAATCGTGGCGGTACCGGATTCGAACATCGCCTTGGTCTTGGCGCTGAGATAGACGACGGGCGCCAGGACCTTCTGGCCCGCCACCTCGGTCTCCACCATCCACACCATGTCGGTGCCCAGCTTGGCCTGCTGCTCTGGGGTCAGCGCTTTGCCATACGTCAGGCCAAGCGCTGTGGCGGCATCGACGCCGTTCATCATCAACCGCGCGACCTGCTCGTCGCTGGTTTCGGCCTGCACCAGCTTGGCGGTGCCGACTTGCGCCGCAACCTGCTGCGAGATCAGATAGGCCTCGTAGGCCGCATCGCCGAGCCGGCGGACCAGCAGGTCCGGGTTCACGCCCAGGCGCTGCGCCATGAAGTCGGAACCGACCGCGCCGTCCAGGCCGAAACGGGGGTTGGTCTCGACGAGGTAGCTCGCGCTAGGATCGCGCGAAGTGACGAATTGGCCGTTAATGCTGGTCGGCAGGGTGATGACGACGCCCTGATAGGCCACTGCCGCCAGACCCTGCACGGTCGTCGCTCCACCGATGCCGTTGGTCGCAACGGCAAGCTGCACAGCCGCAAGATCACGCAAGTCCGCGCCCACGATCGAGACCGCGCCTGTCGCGCCGCCGACAGAGCCAATCCCGTTCGTGCCGCCCGTCAAAGTGCCGCCCAGTACGGTCTTCAAGCCGGACAGCGAGGCCGCGTTGCCCGTCGCGCCCGTGGCGTCCGTGGCCGAGCCGGTGGTGCCGCGCGCCGCGCCACTGTCGGCGGAAAGGACGCTGGCGATGTTGATGACCTTGAAGGCCTTAACATCCAGGTTCACCGCGTAGATCGAAGCACCGATGGAATCGACGTACTCCTGCTTCGTCACCGTATCGCTATACCCGAGCTTGCCGTGCAGGATGCAATTGCGCCCGACTGCACCGTCGCAATCGTCGAAGTCCTGGTATTTCACCGTCCGCGTCGACTTGTAGATGGCCACTGCATCGTTGGTGAAGGTCGATGTGCTGCCCGCCCCGTCAAGCTTGAATGTGTTACCGGAGAGGCTGCCGCCGAAATTGGTCGCGGTCTGGAAGTTGACGATGCTCAGCGTGCCGTCCGCCACCATCTTGGGCCGAACGATGCTGCTGCGCGGAACGTTGAAGGTATCTTCGGTGGTGTAGGTGCCTTCGTGATAGTAGCGCGTGTCGCCTTCATTGGTGGCGCCGCGCCTGCCGTCGACTGGCACGTCGCCTGGGCTGTCCCCCTCGTTCAGCGTATAATAGTTCTTGCTCGTCTCGGGCATGTTCTTCTGCCCCTCGGCGCCGGCGAAATTGCGCGGATCATTGCCGATCGTGTTCTCGAAGATCGCCGCATCGACGGTGATGTCGCCCTTCGCCGCGATGTCCGAGAGGTTGGTGAACTTGGCGGCGGTGAAGGTCATCGAACCGTCTGTCCGGATGGCGTTTGAGTTGGTGATATTATACGCGCCAACGGATACGCTCAGGTCTTTGGCGCTGTAGATATCGCCGAAGTTGTCGAAATGGCCCGCCGTCGTCGTGAGAGACGCGTTGCCGAGCGAGTTGATGCCGCCGCCGCCCGAGTTCAGGATGCTCGTGCCGGTCAGCGCCAGTTGCGCGCCCGAGAAGATGAAGCCGGGGTTGAAGATAGACCCGGCCACGGTGATGGACGTCTTACCGGTGTTGATCGCATCGCCCTGCGCCCGCACGTTGCCCATGATCGCCACGTTTACCGCGTTCATCGCCAGCGAGCCGGTCTTGAGCGTCATATCGCCCTCGGACACGACCGCGCCACCGATGGGATCGCCCGAGGTGTCGCCGTCGAGGGTGAGCGAGCGCAGATCGAGGTTGATCGTCTTGCCATAGACGATGCTGTTCAGGCCCAGTGTCAGCGCTGCGGTGCCGCCCGAGATCACCAGTGTCCCGCCGGATTGGTAGCGTCCAGCCGTGCCGGTGATCGCGTAGTTGCTCGTGCCGGCGATGGTGAGGTCGTTCGATGCCAGGATCGTCTTGTCGTTCTGCAGCCCGCCGGTGCCGACGTTCAGCTTCAGGTTCGACTGCGATTGCAGGATATTGCCGTTGACGATGCTGTTGGCGGTGATCGTCCCGGTGCCCTTGCCGCTCGTCGCCAGGAGGACTTTGCCGGTCTGATTGGTGAACGTGCCCGAGAACGTCAGGTTGGCATCCGCATCACTGCGCAGCGTACCGGCGTTGACCAGCGAGGCCATGCTCAGGTCGAGCGACCTGCCGCCCCATAGCGTGCCGGCCTGCGTGCCGAACTGCACCAGCGCCGACCCGTCGTTCTTGATGGACAAGGTGCCGTCGGCCTGCATGGTCGCGCCCGAGGCATTGGTGATGCTCAGCGTGCCAGTGCCGTTCCGCTTGATCCTAAGATCGCCAGCAGCGGCAATGTCCTTGGTGTTGGACAAGGTCCCGCCGATGGCCAGGGTGACATTGCCATTGCCGACGATCGTGCCTGAGTTGGTGAACTTGTCAGCGCTAACGGTCGCGTCGCGGTTCGCCTGAGAAGCGAGGTAGAGCGCGCCATCATTCGTGAAGCTGGTGGCAGTGAGTTCACTGCCCGTGACCGCTTCGATCTGGCCCTTCGCCTCATTCTCGAAGCTGCTGGCCGCTAGCTTCAGCTGTCCCTGCACCAGGACGGTTCCGCTGTTGTCGAACGTATCACTCAGCGTAAAGCGCCCATCGCGTGTCGTCTGGATCGCACCGCTGTTGTTGACCTTGTCGCCGTACATCGTAAGCGTGTCAGCGATCAGCGAACCGCCTTCGTTGGTGAGCGAGGTCTTGCCGCCCTTCTCGCCGATCGTGATCGTATCGCCCGCCTGGAAGACCGCGTTCAGGCGGTTGCGGACCTGCAAGCCATCCGTCGGCGCCGCGCCCTTCACGATGATCCGGCCACCGGCATAAAGAGTGCCGCTGTTGTCCACGTCCCCGCCGCTGGTGATCAGCATCAGGTCCTTGATCGATTGCAAGGTCCCCTTGTTGCTCAGCGAGCGGGCGTTGATTGTGCCGCTGTTCGCATCCAGGCCGAGCGTGATGGTGCCATCATTGTTGATGTCGCCCGACGAAGTCAGCGTGCCGCCGCGCGATCCCTGGATTTGGGCGCCGGTCTTGTTGCTGAGCGCGCTGGAAGCCAGCGTCAGGGTGTTCTTGGCGTAGATGGTGCCGGTGTTGGTCAGCTTGCCGGTGGTATCGAACGAGAGGGTATCGTCCGCCTGCACCCAGCCGCTGGAGGTGACGTTTCCGGCCAGCGTGGCCGAGACCGTCTTCGCCAGGATGGTGCCGTCCTGGCTGCCCAATTTCACGTTGCGGGTGCTGTCCCCGATGGTCAGCGTTCCGCTCGACTGGATCGTGGCGTTGCTAGCGTTCGACAGTGTCAGCGCCGTACCTGCTTTACGCGCCTGGATGGAGAGGCTTTGCACGCCGATGAGCTTGCCGGAATTATCCAGCGTGTCGCGAACCAGCAGGTCGGCCGCGCCGCCCGACTGGATCGTGCCGCTGTTCGCCGCTGCCATAGCGGAAACGTCCAGCTTGCCGCCGGTGCCCAGCGATCCGATCAGCGCGCCCTTGTTGTCCAACTCGCGGACCGTCACCTTCGCACCGGTGCTGCCTTGCACGGTTCCGGCGGCGGAGTTGGCCAACTTGTCCGCACCCAGCGTGAGCGCGGTCTGCCCCAGGATCGTGCCATTGTTCGAAACGAGCGCGTTGCTGTCGATCGTCAGCGCGTTGGTGGTCTGGATGACGCCGTCGTTGCTGATCGCGCCGGTGGTCAATGTGGCGCTATCAGCGATGACGTAGCCTTGTTGCGACGTCAGGGTGACGTTGCGCCCGCCCGTCGTGCCGCCAATCGTCAGCGCGCCCGCGCCCTGGATATAGGCGTTGTCGGCGTTGCTGATCGCCAGCACCTTCGCCCCATCGGCCGCCGTGACGGACAGCGCTCCGCCCGCCAAGAGCTTCCCGGTGTTATTCAGCTTCTCCGCCACCGCCAGGGCAAGACCGCCGCCTGACTGCAGGGTTCCACTGTTGCTTACGCTACCGGCGAAGACCGAGCCGCTGGCCGTCGAATCGAAGCCGGCGATCAGTTGCCCTTCGTTCGACAGCGCTCCAGCCACCTTCAAAGTGGTGACGCCGGTGCCCTGTACCTTCGCTCCAGTGGTGTTGGTGAAGCTGGCAACGCCGATGTCCAGCGTAGTGCCGCTGGCGAGCGTTCCCGAGTTGGTCAGCGCGCTGAGACCCGAGGCAGACAGAGCGCCCTTGCTCTGCAGGAACGCACCCGTGCCGTTGACCAGTTCGTAAGACGTCGGCCCCGACGCCTTCAGGTTCAAGGCACCCCCGGCGATGACTTGGCCGGTGTTGTCGAGCTTGGTGCCGATATTGCCGGCAAGGTCGGTGACGGACTGGATCGTGCCCGAGTTCACCGCACTGCCTGCGTTGACAATGGCCTTGCCGTCGGCGACCAGCTTGCCGGTATTGGTCAAGGTGGCGGCGGTGGCGGAGATGTCGCTGGCCGACAGCACGGATCCGCTATTGGTGAGCGTGCCGACCGTCACGGTGGCCGCGCCCTTTGCCGTCGCCAGCCCGGCGTTATCGAGCGTGTCGCCCGATGCCGTGAGTGTCGTGCCCGCCTGAAGCGTGCCCGCCTGACGGTTGCTGAGAGTGCCGCTACCGTTCAGGGACAGCGCCGAACCTGCGAGCATGACGCCCGAATTGTCGAGCGCAGTCAGTCCGTTGACGCTGAGCGCTCCGGCGGATTGCACAGTCGCGCCAGCAGCGTTGGTCACCGTGGCCGCGGTGATCGTGCCATCACCTGATGCGCTACCCAGCGTCACCGTCTTGGCGTTGGTGAGCGCATCGGCGGTCACCGCGCCCCCAATGGCGGATTGCACTAGCCCGTTGTTGGTCAGGGTGGCGGCAGTGATGGTGGCGGTGCCGCCTGCCAGCACGCTACCGTCGTTGCGCAGATCGACCCGCCCGGTCGCGCCGCCGATGGTCAGCCCTTGGGCCGCGTGGATCGTGCCCGAGTTGGTCACTGCCGCCGACGATGTCAGCGACACGTCACCCGCATCGGCGGAGATCGTGCCGCCATTGTTCAAGCCGCCGGCATTGATCGTCACCGCGCCGGTATCTGCGACCAGGCCCTGGTTCGCTCCCGCCGTGGTGGAGAGGACGCCTTTGACCGTGACGGTCAAACCCGAGGCGGCGCGCACCGAGGAGGCGTTCAGGGCCATCGCCCCGCCGCTGCCCAACGCTAGGGTGGAACCGCTGTAGAGCGTCGCCCCGTTTGCCGCCAGGTCGCCGCCGCTGGTCAGGCTGGCGGTCTTGGCGCCATAGCTGACCGCACCGATCGTAGCCGCACCGCTGGTGTCGATCGTCAGTGCGCCGGTAGCGAGGCGGCGGTTCTGGTCCGCCACCGTGGTGGCGACCGCATCGTCCGTGAGTGCGGCAGCCTTGATCGAGAGGTCCCGCCCGGCGACCAGCGCGCCGCCCTGCAGCGCCGCTGTCCCCGCGCCACTCGCCAGCGCGACATCGCGCGTGGCGGTGAGGGAGGCCTGCTGCAGCGTGATGCCCGCGCCGCTGGTGTTCACCCTCACATCGTTGGCGGCGGAGATCTTGCCCGCCAGCACGACCCTGCCGGCTGCATCCAGCGTAAAGTCGGAACCGGAAGCCGCGACATCGCCCAGGGCTCGCACGCCCACACCCGCTTCGGTAGCGATCAGGCGGATGCGGTTGGCGTACATGCCGCCCAGCACGGTGGAATCGATGGCGTATTCCGGCGCGGCGTCCGTCGCCCGCTTGGCGGTGACGACCAGCTCGTCGCTGTTCCAGTCGTTCGCGCCGGTGACGACGTCCATCGTCTTGGCATTGATCTGGCCGTCGATCTTCACGCTGCGCGCGACAAGCGCGAGATAGTCCTGCGCGGTGGCGTTGAGGCCCTTGCCGGTGATCAGGATATCACCACCGGTTACCGAGAAGCCGCCCAGATGGCCGTTGCCGTCGATGTTCGGCCGCCCGGTCGTCAGCGTGACGTTCGGCGCGTTGATGAAGCCGCAGCCGTTGCAGGTGATGCCATAAGGGTTGGCGACGAAGACGTCGGCCGTGCTGCCCACGACCTCGGTGTAGCCTGCCAGGATCGACCGGTTAGCCCCGGTGACCTCGTTCAGGATGACCCGCGCTTCCTTGTCGAGATTGAAGTTCGCCGTCACCGACCCGGCCAGTTGCGACTGGCGGTTCAGCACGTCGCGGTTGCCGTTGTTCAGCACCACGCCGTTGGTCGGCACGCTGTATTGCTCGAACCGGTTGTGCGACAGCCCGTCCGCATTGGCGCGGGCGATGTCCACCACGGTGACGCCGTTGGGCGCGGTATAGACCTGCGTTGCAGCGTCACCCGCGACGACTTGCGCCGCTGCCAGCGCCGGCACGCACAACGAGGTGGTGACGAGCAGGAAGCGGGCAAGCTTGCGCTTGAAGGCGAGGTTTGTTTTCCGGAAGCGAGCCATTTGCGTCAAATCCTAACCGAGAGGCGGCCGAAGAGCTGCAAGCCCTCTCGGTCGAGAAAGCGGGGCCCTTCCAGCCGCCGCGCCACGAATACATCGAAGAATGCCGGACCGATGATCAGCGAACTGCCTAGCGCCGCACCCACTAGCGTGCCGCGCGGCGTACCCGCGGCGTTGCCGGTCGCCCGGCCGACGTCGAGGCCGAAATAGGGCTTGAGCGTCACCGGGCGGTTGAAGGCGCTGCCCACCTGCATCGGGGCGGAAACCTCGTTGCGCAGGTAGAAGCCCTTGTCGTTCGCCAGCGTAGTCTCACGAAAACCCCGCACGGAATAGACACCGCCGACGGCGAACTGCTCGGAACCGTAGAGCGTGTCCCCCGTCAGCTGCGCGGCGAACACCGACGAGAGGTCGACGCGCTGGCGGCCAAGGTTGACCGAGTTGAAGTACGCTGCGGAGATGCGGAACTTGTCGAACTGCGCACGCGGCGCGCCATCGGGCAAGTTCGGCATATCGCGCAGGGCATCGAAGGCGGTCAGGCCATGCGAATAGCCAAAGCCCAGCGTGATCAGGCCCGGCAGGCGCGTGGTGGTGAAGCTGGCGTCGAGGTCCAGCACCGACAGCTTGCGCGAACTGACCGAGAGCAGCTGCCCATCAATGAAGCTGCGCTGATCCTTGTAGGTCAGGGTCGCCAGCAGGTGCAGCTGGTCGGTACGGTTACGATAGGCTGCCCAGTCGATGCTGCCATAGGCGTTCTTGGTATTGCCCGTCAGCCGGATCGACGTGCCGGACAATGTGGAGATGTCGGTGCGATAGCGCGAGACCGTGTAGCCGCCCGAGAAAGTCAGCGGCCCGTAAGGCAGCGAGGCGAAGGCCGTCTCCGAGCTGGACTGGGTCTTGTCTGAATTAAGCGGATCGCTCTGCCTGCGGGTGAAGCTGAGCAGGTCATTAAGGCCCAGCAGCGACTCGCCGGTCACGGTGACGGCGCCCTGATAGCGCCCCGTCGCGCGGGAGCCGAGGTTATCCGCCGCGATATTGCCGTAAATCCGCCGGGTGGGCTGGTTGCTGACCACGACAACGCTCTCGCCAGGCACGTCGCCGGGGCGGATGTCGAGCGTTGCATGGTTCGATTGCAGGCGATTGATCTGGTCGATCCCCTGCTCAAGACTGCGCAGGTTGAGCTCGTGGCCCACCTGATAGGGGAAGGCCCCACCCAGGTTGACGCCCCGCCCGTTCAGCTTCAGCGCACCGATCCGGCCTTCCAGCACGGTGACGCGCAACTCGCCCGAACTAAGGTCCTGTTCCGGCAAGTAGGCGCGGGCGGTGGCGCGGCCGCGATCGATATAGGCCTTGGTGATGTCACCCAGCAGGTGCTCGATGTCACTGACAGTAAGGCAGCGGCCGAGATAGGGTCGCGCCAGCCGATTCTCGATGCCGCGCGAAAGCAGTCGCGCGCCGTCTATCGAGATCACCTTAATATCGCGGCAAACCGCATTCGCTGCGCCCCCGGCGCTGACCGTAGGCTCGGGCACCTCGATCGTCGTGGGCGGGCGGGCGCTCTCCCGGTCGCGCTGGAGCTGCTGCAACCGGCGCGACTCGAGTTCGCGTT
This sequence comes from uncultured Novosphingobium sp., assembly GCF_964277725.1. NCBI lineage: Bacteria > Pseudomonadati > Pseudomonadota > Alphaproteobacteria > Sphingomonadales > Sphingomonadaceae > Novosphingobium > uncultured Novosphingobium sp. The sequence goes on from NZ_CAXYKL010000191.1 coordinate 15,149, forward strand.
GGATGCGCTCGTTCTCCTGGATCACGCCTTGCGCACCGGGCGGAACCTGTGGCTGCGGTTGCGCTTGGGCATAGGCGGGCGTTCCGGGCGTCACCACTCCGACGAACACCAGCATGGCAGCCTGGATATAACAACGCGCGCTCATTCGGCTGCGCGCACGCGTGCAGCTCGCCTTCGATAGACGGATAATCATTGCCGTTCCCTACCGGCACCCCCGTGCCGCCCCAAATACCCCCGCATTTTTGATACGGGCATTACTTATCCAGTATTTCCGTAGCGGAAACAAAGCAATATCTAAAACGACATTGATCCCGTACGACGCAAATACAGCTATGTTCACTTTTAAACGTTTACTCCGGCGTTACCCGTAAAGCGGCTTTATCTTTCCGATCATAGCAACTCGCCCGTCCGATCAAGTCGTTCCGGTGCTGTTTTGCCCTTGAGTGGCCATTATCATGCCTACTCCGCGTGGGGATTGGCAAAATCGCACCTGATCGGCTGAAACGGACACATCGGTATCGACACGGCTTCGGCTGCCTCAAAGCAAATGATCGCAGACCGGCGGCAGCGGCTCATGTGGTGGGCGCAAGTGGCGGGCGTAGAACGCCAGTTCAATCGAGACCCACTGATGGAAAACCTCCCGCAACAGCGGCGTCGGCCCGACGCTGGATTTGCCCGCCTGGAAAAGCCCCAGGCTCACGCCCGCCTTGATAATGTTGAGCACTTGCCCGCGTGAGAGGCCGAAGCGGGAGGCCAGCCCCGCGCGCGATGGCGGCGGCAGGCCGCTGGTGTCCGCCTCCATCACGCCGACGATGATAGAAAAACTGCCGGACATGACGTTCAGGTCCGCCAGCGGCTGCGGCATGCGATCCACCAGCGGTATCTCGTCGGACAAGTGCGCGCGCCCGCCCGAAACGTTGAATCGGATCGCGAACGCGGGATCGTCCAGATAGCTTTGGCGTTCCAATTTCGGTTCCAGCAGGTCCAGCGCGGTGGCGGCATAGGTCAGCCACGCTTTGGTGAAGCCGTCGAACTTGGGAGTCGTCCGGTAATAGCCAATCCTGCGGTCCTGCGCGTCCGGCACGACCGTCACCACGCCTGAAAACTTCAGCAGCCCCAGCAAAGTCTTCAACACGCGCGGCTTCACTTCTTGCCTCTGCGTGCACAAATCCAGCATCCGCCCGTACGTCGCCCCGCCTTGTGGCCCAAAGCGCTCGGTGTCGGAGGCGAGGTATAGCAGGTAGCCGATGATGCGCCAACGCGCTTCGGTGGCGATCAGCGCGTTCAGCAGCCACGGCGCTTCCCGCAGACGCGCCAGCTCAACGCAATAGGTCTGCACCGCTTGGGGGAATTTGGGATGAAGGGCCAGACGCCGCGCGTCCGACACGAGTTGATTTGGCACCGGCTTGCCCTCTCCCGCAACGACATTCCCGGCAGTCGCCCGGTACGGAAGGCGTTGCAAGGCGTGACTTTCGTGCTTGGAGCCGCCCTTATGGAGGCCAGCGTTTCCCGGCAAGCCCCGGATGGCGGCGGTGTCCGCAGGTGCATACCTACGACAAGAATTTCACCGGAAGTCGTGCGATTTGAAGCGGACGACGTCTTCGGGGTCCAACCCCTCGGCATGGGGCGGCCAATAGCAATTGCGCGGGGCCGGCTTCCAATCGCTTTGGCCGTAGCCCGGATCTCCGCGATCGGGAGAGCCGCCATGGCGCGCGCCATCGCCGCGGCCGGTGATGTGGGGGAAAGACATCTCACCCACACGATGCAGCAAGGGGCCATGATCGATGATCCGATCACAGATGACGTGGATCACTTCGCCTTCCTTCTGCACCCGCCCCTTCATGCCGATCATCGAGGCGGACATGACGGTGCGGCGCTGCGCTTCGAAACGATGGGGCCACAAGATGCCATTGGCGACGCCGGTTTCATCCTCGATGGTGATGAACAGCACGCCCTTGGCGCTGCCCGGCTTCTGGCGCACCAGGATGATCCCCGCCACCTGGACGTGGCGGCCATCGCGGATCGTGGCCAGATCACCGCAACGCGTGATGCCCTGCCGCGTCAGCTCATCACGCAGGAACGTAAGCGGATGGGCCCGCAGGGAAAGCTGTAGCGCGCGATAATCCTCGATCACCTCGCGCCCGTCGGATAGCGGGCGCAAGATGACGTCGGGCTCGATACCTTCCGCGCTGCGGATCTGCGCCGCGCGATCGGCCGCAGCGAACAGCGGCAGCGGCGCTTCGCCCAGGCCCTTCACCTTCCACAGACCCTGCCGCCGGTCCGCGCCAAAGGCATGAAACGCGTCGGCTTCCGCCAGTTTCTCGATCGCGGCGCGCGGCACGCCCGATCGGCGCCAAACATCGTCCACCGATGCGAAGGGTACCTCGCCGCGGGCCCCCACGATCTTGGCCCCATCACCATTCGAGAGTCCGCGTATCTGGCCCAGACCCAGCCGAACGGCGAGGTAGCGCTTGCCGCCGGGCTCCAGCGTGCAGTCCCACCGGCTGGCGTTGACGCAGGGCGGGCGCACTTCCACGCCATGCTCGCGCGCGTCCCGCACGATCTGGGCAGGCGCGTAGAAGCCCATCGGCTGCGCGTTCATCAAGGCGGCGCAGAACACGTCGGGATGATGATGCTTCATCCAGGCCGAGGCATAGGCGATCTTGGCGAAGCTGGCGGCGTGGCTTTCGGGAAAGCCATAGGAACCAAACCCCTCCAACTGCTTGAACGTGCGTTCGGCAAAATCGCGCGGATAGCCATTGGCGACCATGCCTTCGACCAGCTTTTCCGCGAACTTAGAAACGCCGCCGGTGAACTTGAACGTCGCCATCGATCGGCGCAGGGCATCGGCCTCGGCCGGGGTAAAGCCCGCGCCGACGATCGCCACCTTCATCGCCTGCTCCTGAAACAATGGCACGCCCAGCGTCTTCTTCAGCACGGCCTCCAGTTCCGGCCTGGGATATATGGCCGTTTCCAGCCCCTCACGCCGGCGCAGGTAGGGGTGGACCATGTCGCCCTGAATCGGCCCGGGGCGCACGATCGCCACCTGGATCACGATGTCATAGAATTCGCGTGGCTTCATGCGCGGCAGCATCGACATCTGCGCACGACTTTCGATCTGGAAGGTGCCCAGCGTATCCGCCTTCTGGATCATCGCGAACACGTCGGGATCATCGTCCTGCAAGTCCGCCATACCGACGCGCAGGCCCTTGGCTTCCTCCAGCAAGTTGAAAGCACGGTTCATGCAGCCCAGCATGCCCAGCCCCAGCACGTCCACCTTCATGAACTTCAGCGCATCGATATCATCTTTGTCCCACTCGATGATCTGGCGATTTTCCATCGCCGCGGGCTCGATCGGGACGAGATCGTCCAGCCGGTCATGCGTGAGGACGAAGCCGCCGGGATGCTGGCTCATATGGCGCGGCACGCCGATCAGCTTGCGCGCCAGGTCCAGAGTCAGGCGCAGGCGACGGTCAGCGATATCGAGATTGAGCTCTGACACCTGCTTTTCGCCTACGCCCTCGGCCGACCAGCCCCAGACCATCCCGGCCAGCGAAGATGTCAGATCCTCGGGCAGCCCCAGCGCCTTGCCCACATCGCGCACCGCCCCGCGCGCGCGATAGCGGGTGACGACAGCGGTCAGCGCCGCGCGATCGCGGCCATACGTGTCGTAGATCCACTGGATGATCTCCTCGCGCCGCTCATGCTCAAAATCGACGTCGATATCGGGCGGCTCGCGCCGCTCGCCCGAGACGAAGCGCTCGAACAGCAATTCGTGCTTTATCGGATCGATCGAGGTGACTTCCAGCATATAGCAGACACAGGAATTTGCCGCCGATCCACGGCCCTGGCACAGAATGCCCCGTCGGCGCGCCTCCTGCACGATCGAATGGACGGTGAGGAAGTAAGGCGCGTAGCCCAATTGCGCGATCAGGCTCAGTTCGTGATCGATCTGCTGGATGTACTTCGGTGGCGCGCCATCCGGAAACTTGCGCGCCAAGGCTTCCATGGTGAGCTTTTCCAGTGCCTCCTGCGCTGTAAGCCCCGCGATTACCCGTTCGTGCGGATACTGGTAGGCCAGCTCACCCAGGTCGAACTTGCAATCTTGCGCGATATCGACACTGGCTTGCAGGGCATCGGGATAGTCGGCGAAGCGACGTGCCATGTCCTCGGGCGATTTCAACGCGCGATCGGCATTCACCTCACGCCGATAGCCCAGTTCGTCCACTGTGCACTTCTCTCGCACGGCGGTGACGACATCCTGCAGCAGCCGCGCTTCGGGGGCATGGTAGAGCACGTCCCCCGTCACCACCGCGCGCACACGGCTCTCGCGCGCCTGCTCCGCCAGAGCGGCGATGCGTACCGCGTCGTCCGGGCGACGGCGCTGAAACAAAGCCATATGCGCGCGCGGACCATAGACTGCCTTGAGGTCTGCCAGGGCGATCTTGTTGGCATCATCCGCTTCATGGGGAAGCAGGATCGCAACCATACCTTCGGACCAGGCCGCAAGATCGGGCCAGTGCAATTCACACCTGCCTTTACCGGCACGGCGTTTGGCGGCGGCAGCTTCCCCATCCAGGGGTGTAGAAGCACGCCGCTTGCCCAGCGTGAGCAGGCGTGTCAGCCGCGACCATGCGGGGCGATCGGTGGGATAGAGGATAAGCCGCCGCCCGCAAGTCAGGTCCACCCGCGCACCGGCGATGGAGCGCACGCCTGTCGCCTTCTGGGCTTCCCAGGCACGAACGACGCCCGCCACCGTGCCGATATCGCTGACACCCAACGCCGGGTAACCCAGCAGCGCGGCAGCGGAAAACAACTCCTCGGGCGAGGATGCCCCGCGCAATAGGGAGAAATGCGTGAGCATCTGAAGTTCGACATAACCGCTCATGCGAAAATGCCATGGATCCACCAGGAAAGATCGCCCGTGGCATTGTCCACGCCATCACCACGCCGGAATACCCAGTAGCGCCCGCCGTCCGCATCCTCGATCCGGAAGTAATCGCGCACCGCCCACACTTCCTGGTCGCGTCGCCACCACTCGCCATGGATGCGTTCGGGACCATCACCGGCAACGACCTTATGCGTCTGGCCGCGCCACTCGAAGCGTCGGGGCGGCTGATCGGGTAGCAGCGCCATCACGCTCCAGAGCGGCTCCGGCTTGGCGAACAGGCGCACCGGGCGTTGCCATTTCGGCCAGCCGCCCGGCACCGCGATCGGACTGACTCGCCGAACTGCCCGCTCCGGCACATGACTGGCAACCGGCGCGATCCGATAGACCGCCTCTTCGCCAATACGCCCCGCCACCACGTCCACCAGCCTGGCAGGATCACGCACGGGCGTCTCTCCCGCCAGGGCCTGGCCCAGATCGACCGCGCCCAGCGGCTCGGTATGCGGGGCGACAAGGCGGAACTGCTCCAGCCCCAGACCGGGGTCGATCCGCTCGATCCTCAGCTTCAGCAGCCGCAGCAAATGCGCAGCATCGCGGCTGGGGCGCGATGTGCCGATCGCGACCATCTGCTCCCCGCCATCGACACGCAAGGCCACCAGCCGCAATGCCCGCGCGCCAAGGCCGCGCGCTTGCAGTACCAGCACCAGGTCATCAAGCAGATCGGCCATGACTTGCCCGATCGCCTCGGCGGTACGGATCGGCTCCAGCAATCGGCGTTCAACCATCGGCATAGCCGGATCGCTATGCGGCGTGATCGGCTCCGCCACCGCGCCCAACGCCTGGTCCAGCCGCTGAATCGCGAGCAAGCCCAGGCGGCGCGCCAATGGCCCGCGAGCAACGGGAAGCAGGTCCGCCACCGTCTCGAAGCCAAAGCGGCGTGCGGCGATCAACGCGGCTTGTTCGAGGCGCAACGCCGCAACCGGCAACGGCGCCAGTGCTCGTACCGTGTCGCCCGATGTCACGATCGTCAGATCATCCGGCCCGAACCGCGCCAGCGCATGCGCCGCACCCGGGGTATCGGCAATCGCCACCCGAGCGGTGAAACCAGCCCGACGGCAGAAGCGCAGCAAACGCTGGCAGAAGCGCCCCTCACCGCCATGGAGGTGCGCACACCCCGTCAGGTCCAGCCACAGGCCATCAGGCGGCGCAACCGCGGCAATCGGTGACCAACGCCGCACCGCCAGCAGCGCCAAGCGGTCCAGAAGTTGGGCATCGGCCTCCGGCTCGGCGGGGCGAAGATCGAGGTCGGATACCAGCGCCCGCGCATGCGTGGCGGCCATGCCGATGTAGATACCCAGCATCAGCGCGGCAGGAGATACGGCAACGACCTGCTCGCGCCGGCCGACCTTGCCCACCACCGCCATCGGCTCCTGATGGGATACGCCTGTGCGATACCGCTGTGCCGGCACAATCGTGGCGACGCGCTTGAACGGATGATCCGCCGCTTCCGATCTGCGCCCCAGTTCCCGCATGGCAGGCTGCGCATGGCGGGGCAGGGCATCGATCTGCTGCTGCATCTCTTCGCGCGAAGATGGCTCAGCCCTTGCCCAGCGCGCACCCGGCCGCCAGCCACCGCCGCGCGGGACCGAGCAGGCACCCGGATCAGCATCGACCGGAAGCGCGTCGACCGGAAGCGCAAGGGCTAGAGAATCAGGCTGCAGCCTGGCGGGCCGTTCCCACCGCAGCAACCGCTCGATCGGCAGATGCGGCAGGAACAGCGAGACGACCCGTCTCATCGCAGCCCTCCAGGATCAGGGAAAAGGGTTCGCCGCCACGCTGGCGCGCCAGCTCAACCTGCCATTGCGGGCGCCCGACGCCGGCCGCCTCTACCGGCAGCGACGGCGCACTGGCGATCCGCCACCGCGTCCAGGCGGCGGACGGCTCCTCCAGCGGATCGCGCTCCCGCTGGCGGCGCTGGCGCAGCAGCAGGATCGGCAAATCCGCTTCCGCCGATGCCAGCTGGAGCCTGCGCCCCGCCACCATGGATATCCTGCGCACCTCCGCGATCACCACGCAGGGCGTGCCATCGCGCACCGCATCCTCGATCACCGCCAGCAGCGCTTTGTCATCGCGCGGCTGCACGTGGATCACGCTTGCCGCCGGCAAACCCGCCTGCGCCACGCCGGGCGCATAAAGATCGTTGCGGCAACTGGCCCACAGCACCGGAGCCCCCGTTGCCAAAGCCTCCCGCGCGGCGATCCCGGCGATGAAGAGCGTCGCCGCCGCATCGTCCACCAGCGCACAACTGGCCGCCGATACCTCGTGCAGCGCCCCAGCCCGCAACCCACCTCCTGCCAGCCCTTCATCAAGCGCCCGGATCCCGAATGACAGGCTTCGCTGGTTTCCGGTCAGGGATGCAAGCGACTTTAATTCCGCAATATCCAAAGGACGTTTGGCTTTGATGGCAGGCATGGGGGCGACAGACATGACAGAGACTCGTTTGTTCTCTTTATGTTCGCTCAATGTCGCTGCCGGGTCAAGGTCCCCGAAAGACCTGTGGATCGGCTTTCCTCCCATCTTATCCGCGGTTAGCCCGGAAATTTTTGCGGCTGCGCTACACGATTCCCCATGGGAAGGGCCCTATGAGCTGCTGACTTGGTGATGGCCCACATCCTGGCCTGAATGCTTGGAACAAGCTTTGCCGTTATGGACCGATTCGCTCAATGATTGCGGATGACGCCGCCTCTTTCAGTACCCCGGCGCTTGATCCGATGCCGTTGCCGGTGCCAAATGGGGGGCATGAAACCACACACTCGCGCCTTGATCGCCGCCGCCACTTTCGCCGGCCTCTCCCACCAGAAGGTGGCAGGGCTGTACGATCACGCAGTCGGCAAGGATCTGCGGATCGCTGCGGAGGTCAAGGACGGGGTGCTGCAAGGCTTCGACGGCGATCGCAACACAGCGTTTGGCGGCCGTCTCCCGGAAATCCACGACAAAGGCGATAACGCGTTCATCACGTT
>NZ_CAXYKL010000192.1:0-13382 GCF_964277725.1 uncultured Novosphingobium sp.
TCTACGAGTTCACCGTCAGCGACATGCCGGTGACCGTGGCGGTGGATGCCGAGGGCAACAACGTTCACCAGCTCGCCCCGCTGGTCTGGAAGGAGCGCATCGCGCGCGAGGCGGAGGCGGTCTGAACACCGCTTTGGCCAAGTCCTGGATGCTGCCATCCGTACCTGGTTGTCCCCGTCTTTGCGGGGATGACGAGGTGCGGGGGTATGGGAGTGATAGTGATTGGTCCTTCCCTTTTCTCCCCTCCCTGCCGAGTGGTGTCGAGACACGAAGGCCGCGCGCTGACTGCGTGCGAAACGAACTGATAGTCTAGCCGCGACCCAAGGGGGTCATCGTCGCTTCATCGACCAACCCCCGATCCCGCTCGACCAGCGCAGTGGCGACATCCGTGCCGATCGCGCTATCATCGCCGGCCATGACCGACCTTTCCCACCCACGCGTCCCCGCGCGCCTTGTCCTGGCTTCGCTGGCGGCGCTGTGGGCGTGCTATTTCACCGTCGCCACATTGCGTGGGATGCTGCTGGGGCTGGATTTTATCTGGCCCATCGTCTCGCGCCGGCTGACGATCTGTATCGTCTCCATGCTGGTGATGGCGGCCCTATGGCCCGTGCTTCAGGTGTTCGATCGCAAGTCGTTCACCACCCGCCTGCTGGTGGTGGTGATCGGTGCGCTGCCCGTCAGCCTGCTGCTGAGCTTCATCAACGACAGCATCTTTTCGGACATGGAGGTCAAGACGCAGGAGCAGGAAGTTGCGAGGACGGTGCGTATCCAGCGCGACCCCCTGGGAAACATCCTGGTGGATGTGCCATCGCCCCCGTCACCGCCGCCGATCCCGGATGAGAACAGCAAGGCGCCACCGGTCCCGCCGGCTCCCTCCGTCATCACGACGAACGAGGGCAGGCGCACCATCACCATCCACACGCGCGAGCGGGAGACGACGGCGGCAAAACCGGAAGGCGCGTCCGATGGGAAGCAGGGCCGTTGGGCCGCGGTCGCTGACACGGCATTTGGCCGCTACTTCCTGGTCCTGGCCTGGGCCGCGTTCTACTTCGCGCTGGCCAAGGCGGAGGAAGCGCGTGCCGCCGAACGCCGCGAAGGGCAGTATCGCCGCGCTGCGGAGCAAGCCGAATTGCGGTCCCTGCGGTATCAGATCAATCCGCACTTTCTGTTTAACACGTTGAATTCGCTGTCCGCCTTGGTCATGGTCGGCCGTTATGACGATGCCGAAACGATGATCCAGACGCTATCGACCTTCTACCGTCATACCTTGTCCGGCGACCCGACCGGCGACATGGCGCTGACGGACGAGATCGAGTTGCAGAAGCTTTATCTCAAGATCGAATCGGTTCGCTTCCCGGATCGGCTGAGATGCGAAATCGATATCGACCTGGATGTTGCCGATGCCATGGTTCCGGGCATGATCCTCCAGCCCTTGGTGGAGAACTCTGTGAAGTACGGCGTCGCCGCCACGCAGGAAGCCGTCACGATAACCGTCGCCGCCCACCGCGAGGGTGACGAACTGGTGATCGCAGTGAGCGACGATGGCCCCGGCACGCCGGTGCCCGGGACGACCAGCAGCGGCATCGGCCTGGAAAATGTGCGCGATCGTCTGCGCGCTCGCTTTGGCAAAGCGGCATCGGTTCATTTCGGCAAGCCCTCGCGCGGAGGATTCCGGACGATCCTGCGCATGCCCCTGCACCGCGACGGAGAACTCCGCGATGACGATTGAACCAGGCAGCGAAGCGCTACGAACTCTGATCGTCGATGATGAGCCGCTGGCGGTGGAACGGTTGCAGGTGATCTGTGCCAAGCTGGAAGGCGTCACCGTGATCGGCACCGCCGGCGATGGCGAGGCGGGCCTGCGCCTGATCGATGCGTTGGAGCCCGATCTGGTCCTGCTGGACATGACGATGCCCCTGAAAGATGGGCTGGGCGTTGCCCGCGTCCTGGCCACGCGGTCCAAACCGCCGGCCGTGATCTTCGTCACTGCGCATGATCAATTCGCGGTGGAGGCGTTCGATCTGGAAGCGGTGGACTATGTCTTGAAGCCGGTCTCGCCCGAACGCCTGCAACGCGCGGTGCAGCGTGTCGGCCAACGGCGCGGACAGGGCGCCTCGGTCGCCCCGATCCCGGCCACGGCGGAGAGCGAATGGCTGACGGAATTCTGGGTGCCGCACCGTTCGGAACTGGTGCGCGTCGCGGCGGCGGACATCGATCGTATCGATGCCGAGCGCGATTACGTGCGGCTGCATGTGAATGGCCAGAGCTACATGCTGCTCCAGACCATCACCAGCTTGGAAGAGCGCCTCGATCCCACCCAGTTCATCCGCATCCACCGCAGCTGCATCTTGCGGCAGGACCGTATCGGCGGGTTGCGGCATGAAGGGCTGGGCGTGTGGTCTGCGGAAACCACGGCCGGACAAGTACTGCGGATCGGGCGGACTTACCTGGCCAAAGTCAAGAAACTGGCGGGGCGATAAGGCCTTCGCAGCCAGGGCATCAGCCTAGATACAAGCGGTGCTCACGCCGTGAGAGGCTGCTTTCCCGCTCGCTCTGCCGCCTTGCCGCGCGCCATCTCACCACCCTCTTCAAAGCGGGCAAGGTACTCGCGCAAGCCGCGCGGAGCTTTCTTGCGCCGGGGGTTGTACCAAGGCAGCAAATTGCGCGCGAGCTTGCGAGCCATGGCCTTGCGATAAATCGGAATATAGGCTGCGATGTCTGCCTTGACCTGCGCCTTGTCTCCCGGAGACATGCCGGGCCGATCCTGCTTGGCCATGTAGCCGATCATCTGACCAGTATAGCCGCCCAGGTGCTTCATGGCGAACCACAACCCGTACAGCCGATAGAAGTAGCCGTTTATGACGGCGTTCACGGGCCCACGACAGAACAGGGCCTTGTAGAAATCGAACATGACTGAGCGGTGTTCGAATTCCTCGGCCAGATGCCAGCCCCACAGATCGGCGATACGCGGATCGGCCTGCGAAACGAATGGCTTCAACTCGTCAAACCACAATTGCGCGGAAACCGCACCCATCGATTCAAACCCATCCGCATAGGCCAGCAGGAACTTGAGCGATCGGTTCTTTTCAAATTCGACGAGATCGTCGGCAAGGCGCTTTTCGAATTCCATCAGGCCGGGATAGCCCTGATCGGCGATAGCTTTGTTGAATAGCCGGTGCTGGCGAAAGTGCTGGGATTCCTGACCGATAAAGGCCTTCACGTCTTCCTTCAGCGCCGCATCCCCGGGGCCTAGCCGCTCTACCGCCGATTGCAGGATGCGGATCAGCCACGGCTCCATCGGCGTGGGGATGAAAGACGTGGCGTTACGATCATAGACGAACGCGCGGTTGCGGGCCCAGACTTTCGGCAGATCGTGAAAGCTGAACTTCGGGAAACGTACGATGATATCCATGCCAGCGCTCCGCAAGATGCCTGTCGGCAGGCTCGCAACCTATCCGCCAGCCTTCCCCGGGGATTAGGTATAGCGGGTCATATCTGCAGCCTTGAGATAGATCCAAGCCAATCCCTGGGGCATCCGCCGCGGACGGATGCTATATCGCTACGGCGATGAACGAAGACGGTCGGCGTTTGAAGTCAGCCTCCTTTACGGGCCTGATCTACGATTGCAGCCATCGTTTCCTTAGAGCGTGCGCGTGCCTCGTTGTAGCACTGGCGGACTGAGTAGGGCGGCAGGCGGCTGCCGGTCTGCGTCTCGGAAAAGCCGCAGGCGTCCTTCGCGGCCAGGTCGAGGCGACGGGCCAGAGTGCTCTTGCCCGCCGGCGTGGACAGATCGAGGTCCTTGTAGCTGACAGAGATGTCCTTGGCAGAGGCGGGGGCGGCGATGGCCATCGTTCCCATAAGGGCGGCGGCGGCGAGAGTTGCGGTCCTGATCATGATGCTGGTCTCCTGATTATGGCCCCAAGGCGAACGGCGTGTCCGGCGCTGTGAGGGTTGAGGGATGGGGGGGCGGATCAGCCGCCCAGGCGGGCGTCTTCCATGATCGTGGCGACCTGGGTGGAGGCCTTGGCGCGCGCCTGATGATAGCAGGTCATCGCGGAGTAGCTGGGGATGCGGTTCTCGGCTTCGAAATCGCATGCGACCTTGGCGGCGCGATCGACCCGGCGGCTGAGTTCCTTCTGGCCCTTGGCGCTGGCGAGATCGAGGTCGCCGTACCGAACGGTCACGTCCTTGGCGAGGACAGGCGCCGCAGTAGCGACAGTGGTGATGGCGGCGAGGGCGGCGAACATAGCGGTCTTCAACATGGTCTTTCTCCCTTGAGGAGCCGACCGGGGTGTTTGGCGGCTCGATGAGGGTCTTGTGAACCGGGCCCGCCGATCGCGCAGCACAGGCTCGACCGCGGCACGCCGCCGGTCGACCGGCGACAAGGACGGAGGACGAGCGACGAATGGCCATCGACGAACGACTTGGCCCCTTCCCCCGAACTGACACGCCGCACGGGATCGCCGTGCTGGCCAGCGCGGTAAGGGCGCGTTACATCGGCTGGCGATGGGTATCCTGATCGTTTTCATTCTGGGCATCGCCAATTTCGCCGCGCACCGCGCCGTGCTGGAAAGTGGCCATCCCCTGGTCGATGCGATGCCCCGGCTGTTCCGCGCGCTGGGCGGGCGGATGAGCTTCGTGGTGGAATTCGCGATGCTGGTGGGAGCGTTGTGGATGGTCTCGGCCGGGTCCACTGGATGGGCCGCCGCCTACTTGTGCTATAGCGCCGTCAATGCGCTGGCGGCCTGGCTAATTCTGTCTGGGCGAACGTGAAGGGGGAACCTCCCTCCCCGCGCCCGGTTGCACGATCATGACCCAAGCGAACACGCACGATGCCAGCGACTTGTCCGCCTCCAAGGTCTGGCTGGTCCACAACGAGTCCAGCGGCAGCAACGATGAAGCCGCGCTGGAGGATCTGCGCGCCGCCTTTGGCGATGCGGGCCTCGCGCTGGTAGGCGATACCTGCTTCCCGCGTGAAGATGCGCCCACGCCCGCCGATCTGGACGCGGCCAGCGCCGATACGGTCGCGATCTTTGCCGGTGATGGTACGATCAGTTCGATCGTTGCCGGGCTGGCGGGCTGGCAAGGCACCGTGTTGCCGCTGCCGGGCGGAACCATGAACATGATGGCCCGGCGCCTGCACGGCGATGCTACCGGGCCTGAAGTGATCGCTCGCTTTCGGGAAGGGCTGGTCAATCGCATCTATCCGCCCGTCATCGGATCACGCCACGCCACGGGGTTGACGGGCGCCTTGGCCGGACCGGGCACTGCTTGGGCGGATGTACGCGAGGCGATGCGCGAGCCGACGCTGACCGATTTGTGGAACAGTGCCACCGAAGCCTTTGCCCAGTCCACTTCAGGCGCCAAAGTGGCGTGTCTCAATGCCGACTGCGGCCGTGAGGAGGGCTATACCGCCATCACCCTCACGCCGCAGCAGGACGGTATCGAAGGCGCGGGCTACTACGCGGAATCGCTGCTCGATTTTGCCAAGCAGGGTGCCGCATTGTTGCAACGGGACTTTCGTAGCGGTCCTCATGACGGGCTAGGCCGCCATCGCACCATGCGCATCGCCTGCCCGGATGGCAAACCGATGGGCCTGTTGATCGATGGCGAGCCCTACGATGGCGCAGTAGAAGAGGAATTCAGCTTGGACACCAGCAAGATCGCGTTCTGGGCCACGGCCGATGCACGGTAGAGCGGGCGACATGCGGCGCGATTCCAGGCTCGGTCCGATCAAGCTGTTCCACATCAGCGACATCCATTTCGGGCTGGAAGATCCCCAGGCCTTGGACTGGGTTGAGGATTGCATCGCGTCCGAACGGCCCGACGCGGTGGTCGTCACCGGGGACTTGACGATGCGGGCGCGCCACAAGGAATTTGTCGCCGCCTGCAAGTGGATCAGCTCGCTGGACGTGCCGGTGACGGTGGAGATCGGCAATCACGACATGCCGTATTTCAACCCGATCGAGCGGTTCCTGGACCCCTACAAGCGATTTCGCAGTATCGAGGCGGTGCTGGAGCGGGAACTGGACTTGGGCGGCCTTGCCATCGTGCCGCTCAAGACCACGGCGCGTGCGCAGTGGCGCACCAACTGGTCCAAGGGCTGGATCACCCGTCCCGCCCTGAAAAAGACGCTGGCGATGATCGATGCCCTGCCGGAAGGCACGCCCGTGCTGATCTCGGCCCATCATCCGCTGGTCGAAGTGAATTCGCAAGGCAGCGTGCTGACCAAGCGCGGTGGCAAGGCGCTGGAGGAACTGGCCAAGCGCAAGGTGCTGGGCGTGATGACCGGCCACGTCCACGATCCGTTCGACCTGATCGAGCAGACTGCCGCCGGCCCCGTGCGCATGATCGGCGCAGGTACACTGTCGAAGCGGGTGCGCTCCACCCCGCCAAGCTTCAATCAGATCATCGTCGATGGCACCAAGGTGATCGTAGAGGCGCGCAATCTGGCAAAGGTGCCCACGCCCGATATGCAGATCGACGACGTGCCGGAAAACGCACTCCCGCCGCGTCGGCCCGAAGAGCCGGTCTCGCCTGTGGCCGCCGTACCGCGCGAGGATCCGCCGGTACGTTGAGGTGAAAGCCGGGGGCGTTACCCCCGGCCGATTCGCAGAAAGCGCTCCTCGCGCCGCGCGGTAAGTTCCGCCGGGGCAAGGCCCGACAAATCATCCAATTCCTCACCGATCGCACTGGCGAGCGCCGATGCCGTGGCAGTCACGTCGCGATGCGCGCCGCCTAGCGGTTCCGGCACGATCCGGTCGATCACGCCCAGCGAGAGCAGGTCCTGCGCTGTCACCTTCATCGCCTCGGCCGCGTCCGCCGCCTTGTCTGGCGTGCGCCACAGGATTGACGAGGCGCCTTCTGGCGAGATTACCGAATAGACTGCGTGTTCCAGCATCAGCACACGCTCACCACTGGCGATGGCGACTGCGCCGCCCGAACCGCCTTCGCCAACGATCACCGCCACCATCGGCACCGGCAGCGAAAGGCATGCCTCGGTGGAACGGGCGATCGCTTCGGACTGGCCGCGTTCTTCGGCCTCGACGCCCGGGAACGCGCCGGCGGTGTCCACCAGCGTAATGACCGGCAGACCGAACTTGCCGGCCATCTCCATCAGGCGCACCGCTTTGCGATAGCCCTCTGGTTTGCCCATGCCGAAGTTGTGCTTCAGGCGGCTGGCGGTATCGTGGCCCTTTTCATGCCCGATCAGCATCACTTTGCGACCGTTCAGGCGCGCAGGCCCACCCAGGATCGCCTCATCCTCGCCAAAGCGACGGTCGCCACCCAGCGGCATGAAATCCTCGAACATATGGTCGACATAGTCGAGGAAATGCGGCCGCTGCGGATGGCGGGCGACTTGCGTCTTCTGCCAGGGAGAAAGCTTGGCGTACGTGCTTTTCAGCAGGGCCGCGCTCTTCTTTTCCAGCTTGTCGATTTCGCTGGCGATATCGAGCTGGCCGTTCTCCGCCGTGGCGCGCAACTCGGCGATACGCGCTTCAAGGTCAGCGATCGGCTTTTCGAAGTCGAGGAAGCTGATCATTCAGCACGCTCCGCCAGCCATTCTTCCAGCCACTTGATCGTGTAGTCGCCAGATCGGAAATCGGCCTCGTCCATCAAGGCTTGGTGCAACGGGATCGAGGTCTTGATCCCGCCGATCACCATTTCCTCCAGCGCGCGCTTCAGCCGCATGATGCAGCCTTCGCGCGTGCGGCCCGAGACGATCAGCTTGGCGATCATCGAATCGTAGTAGGGCGGCACGCGGTAACCGGCGTAGAGCCCCGAATCGACGCGGACGTTCAAGCCACCTGCAGCGTGGTAGTGCTCGACCAGGCCGGGCGAGGGCGCAAAGGTCCAGGCGTCTTCAGCGTTGATGCGGCACTCGATGGCGTGGCCCCGGAATTCGACATCCTCCTGGCGGACCGATAGCGGATGGCCTTCGGCAACGCGGATCTGTTCGCGTACCAGATCCAACCCTGTGATCGCTTCCGTAACGGGATGCTCCACCTGAAGGCGGGTGTTCATTTCGATGAAATAGAACTCGCCCGCTTCCCACAGGAACTCGATCGTGCCCGCACCGCGATAGGCCATATCGGCCATGGCCTTCGCCACCACGCCGCCCATTCGCTCACGCTCTTCGGGCGTGATGATGGGGGAGGGGGCTTCTTCCAGCACCTTCTGGTGGCGGCGTTGCAGCGAGCAGTCGCGCTCGCCCAGGTGGATCGCCTCACCTTTGCCGTCACCGAAGATCTGGAACTCGATGTGGCGCGGATTGCCGAGATACTTTTCCATGTAAACGGTGGCATCGCCGAACGCCGCCTTCGCCTCGGAGCGGGCCTGACCCATCTGGCTTTCCAGCTCTTCCTCGTGCTGGACCACCTTCATGCCGCGCCCGCCGCCGCCAGAGGCCGCCTTGATCAGCACCGGATAGCCGATCTCAGCTGCCAGCGCCTTGGCTTCGGCCACATCTTCGATCGCGCCGTCCGAGCCGGGCACCAATGGCAGGCCCAGGGCACCCGCGGTGCGCTTGGCCTCGACCTTGTCGCCCATGGTGCGGATATGTTCGGGCTTGGGGCCGACCCAGATCATCCCGTGGGCCTCCACGATCTCGGCGAACTGGGCGTTCTCGGACAGGAAGCCATAGCCCGGGTGGATCGCATCCGCCTGGGTGATCTCTGCTGCCGAAATGATCGCGGCGACGTTGAGGTAGCTGTCCTTCGCGGCCGGCGGACCTATGCACACCGCATGATCCGCCAGGCGGACATGCATCGCGTCGGCATCGGCGGTGGAATGCACCGCCACTGTTTCGATGCCCATCTCCCGCGCGGCACGGTGGATGCGCAGCGCGATTTCACCACGATTGGCGATCAGCAGGCGCTTGATGGGTCTATCGACGTTAGCCATGGTTAGCCGATCACCACCAGGGGCTGGTCGTATTCGACCGGCTGGCCATTCTCAACCAGCAGCGCCTGCACGGTGCCGGTCTTAGGCGCGGTGATCTGGTTCATGACCTTCATCGCCTCGACGATCAGCAGAACGTCGCCCGCCTGCACGGCCTTGCCGACGCTGACGAACGGCGCGGAGCCGGGTTCGGCCGAGAGATAGGCCGTGCCGACCATCGGCGATTTCACCGCATCGATCGGAGCTGCTGCGACCGGTGCTTCGACCGGAGCGCTCGTCGCCGCAGCCGAGACCGGCGCAGCGGCCAGCGCTTGCGGTACGACGGAAGCGACTACGGGCGCAGCCTGGCGCACCACGCGGATCTTGCGTTCCCCGTCTTCCACTTCGATTTCGGTGAGACCGGTGGCGGCCAGCAGCTCGGCCAGCTCGCGCACGAGTGCGCTGTCGATGTTCACGCTACGTCCTTTCGGGTAAGATAATCGAGCAGGCGCGCCAGCGTTGCGCGCAGCTCAGAGCGGGGCACGACCTGGTCGACCATGCCATGTTCGCGAAGATATTCGGCCCGCTGGAAGCCGTCCGGCAGCTTCTCGCGGATGGTGTCACGGATCACGCGTTGCCCGGCAAAGCCGATCAGCGCGCCGGGTTCAGCCAGATGGACATCGCCCAGCATCGCATAGCTGGCAGTGACGCCGCCGGTGGTGGGATCGGTCAGCACGACGATATAGGGCAGACCAGCGCGCGACAGACGGCGCAGTGCCACGGTGGTCTTGGGCATCTGCATCAGGGACAGGATCCCTTCCTGCATCCGCGCGCCGCCCGCTGCGGTGAACATCACGAAGGCACACTTACGCTCCACCGCGCGTTCGGCGGCGCGCACGAACGCCTCGCCCACCGCCATGCCCATCGAGCCGCCCATGAAGGCGAAGTCCTGCACGGCCACGATCGCGGCTTGCCCATCGATCGCACCCTCCGCCGCAGTCAGGGCATCGGGAAAGGGATTGGCGGCACGCGCGGCCTTCAGCCGATCGGAATACTTCTTGCTGTCACGGAAGTTGAGCGGATTTTCCGGCACGGTCACTGCCGGCAGCACGGTGTAGCCCGGATCAAGGACCTGTGCGAACCGCGCCTGTGCGCCGACCCTGCCGTGATGCCCGCAGCGCGGGCAGACCGAGAGGTTGTCCTCCCACGCCTGAGTAAACACCATTTCGGCGCAAGAGGGGCACTTGGTCCAAAGATTGTCCGGTGTATCGCGCTTGCCGAGTGAACCCAGCGAATTGCGTACCTTGGTTATCCAACTCATGTTTGCGACGCCATGCCCTGTACCGCGGTCGGTTCCCATAGGCGCAACGCCATGGCGATGCAAATGGCGGAATCGCGATAGGTGCGTTCGAAAACGCGGATCGGTGGATCACAAGGTATCAGGCCGCGGCGCGCACTCCGTCCCGACCGTTGCGCTTGACGTCGTAGAGGGCGGCGTCGGCGGCCTCGAAGAGATCGGACCGCGTCATTCCGGCGTGAAGTTGCGCCAGACCGCAGCTGAGCGATACGCGGATCGGGAAGCGCCCGGCATCGGCGATCGGCGTCGAGCGCAGGGTCTGTGCGATGCGCTCGCAAGCGGCGGTGGCGATGGCGACATCGCAATCGAACAGGATCGCGAATTCGTCACCACCCAACCGCCCGACCGTGTCGGTGGCACGCGAGCCCGCCTGCAGACGTTGGGCGACCGTCTCCAGCACCTTGTCGCCGACGGGGTGGCCATGGGTATCGTTGATCATCTTGAACCGGTCGACATCGATCAGGGCGAGGGTCAGCGGGCCGGTGGCGTGGTCCAGCGCATAGATCAGCTGTTCGCGAAAACCCTTGCGGTTCAGCACGCGGGTGAGATCGTCGGTCTTGGCAAGGATCGACATCTTCACTTCGCGCGATTTGCGTTCTGAAATGTCGCGCAAGGTAATGATCATGCCCACTCGCCGCTCGTCTTGGCGGACTACGCCGATCGATGCTTCCACCGTGCGCGAGGGCAGGCCCTCGGGTGCGAAGTCGATGATCGCGGGCGTTTCCTGATCTTCCAGTCCCTGCGCCAGCAGCAAGAGAGAGGGGCTGATCAGCGCTGCTGCCTCTTCAATCGTACGACCTACAAGAGCAGCCTGCGCCACGTTCGTCAGCGATTCCAGCTGACCATCGGCCCAGCGGCACGTGCCGGTCTCATCGAAGCTGAGAATGCCCTCGGGCGCGTTGGCGAGGATCAGCTGCAGCGCTTCCTGGTGTGCCGCCAGTTCCGCCAGGGCGGAGGCGCGCGAGGTCACCGTC
This sequence comes from uncultured Novosphingobium sp., assembly GCF_964277725.1. Taxonomy (NCBI): domain Bacteria; kingdom Pseudomonadati; phylum Pseudomonadota; class Alphaproteobacteria; order Sphingomonadales; family Sphingomonadaceae; genus Novosphingobium; species uncultured Novosphingobium sp. The sequence continues at coordinate 11,212 of NZ_CAXYKL010000192.1, forward strand.
GCCGCCACGGGCAGGGCGGTACATAGCAAGACGCCCAGATAGACCTGGAAGTAGAACGCCTGCGCGAAAGGATTGATCATGATGATGGAAAGTGGGCCGGTCCCCGCAAATGTCGTGACTGCTCCCACCAAGGCGATGATCGCGATACCCGCGAACGTGCCCAGACGCCCAAGCCGAAACGAGATCAGCAGCAGCGAAGACATCGGAAGGAACAGGATGGGAAAGCGGGCAAGGCCGAACACGGCAATGCACAAAAGGCCGTGGGCGCCGAGCATCGCAAAGGTTTCCGCCCGCTGCGCCGGAGTCTTGCTTTGATAGCACCGCAAGTAGCTGCCATCGAGAATGGCCAGCAGCATCGGCGTGCCGATCAAAAGACCCAGGGAAGAACCGCAAAACCATCGGAGAACGGATTCGCCGAACGGTTCGCCAAAACTCAGGTGCGATACGATCGATCCGGCTATCGCCCCCAGCAGGGGGGCGATAAGCCCGGCGTAAAGCAGGAACTGGCCGCTGGCGCGGGTATTCCCTAGGAAATCACCGCCAGGCTTGACGTGGCGAGCCAAGAGATGGCCGGCAAAGGCCACCTGTGCCATGTTGATGCCGCCGTAAAATGCCAGACTAAATGATGGCCCGCGCGTGATCGCATTGGCCACCAGGTTGCCGATCCATCCGCACAGCAGGATTGCCCGCCATGCCGAGCGTTGAGATTTCAAAAGCAACGCCAGGATCAGTGCGTCGGCTGGCCATACGGTAGCGTGGGAATGGCCACTGCTGGTGGTGTGGATCGTCAATGTGGCGATGAGGCAGTAGCCAAGAGCCGCAATTACGCAGGACCACATCTCCTGCCCGCTGCTCGCGGAAATTTTTTCTCTCGCCCCGTCCATGGCTTACGAGATGGCATCGAGTGGTTAATAAGATGATAATCTTAATGGCGACCGCTATGCCCTAGCGGGCAAACCCGTAGGTTGCGATCCCCTATCCGCCGCAGGAGACGTGAAAGAGGGCCCGCAGCATGGCTGCGAGCCCTCTTTCGGTAACCAAATTTCGAAGGAGCGATCAGCGCTTCGAGAACTGGAAGCTGCGGCGAGCCTTGGCGCGGCCGTACTTCTTACGCTCGACGACGCGCGGGTCACGGGTCAGGAACCCGGCGGACTTCACGGCGGCGCGCAGCGCGGGCTCGAACTTGCTGAGAGCCTGGGCGATGCCATGCTTCACAGCGCCGGCCTGCCCCGACAGGCCACCACCCTTGACGGTGGCGACGATGTCATACTGATCGACGCGATCGGTGATCTGGAATGTCTGCGCAATCACCAGACGCAGAGTCGGGCGAGCGAAGTAGATCGACTGATCACGGCCATTGACGGTGATCTTGCCGCTACCGGGCTTCAGCCACACGCGAGCCACAGCGTCCTTGCGGCGGCCGGTAGCGTAAGCGCGACCCTGCGCGTCGATTTCCTGCGCACGCAGAGGTGCGGCCGGGCCAGTGCGAACCGGAGCCTGGGTTTCACCCTGCTCGGCGTTCTCGATGGGAGCGTTGGTGGTCAGATCCTTGAGATCGGACAGGCTCGAAACGGTATCGGTGTCGGACATTACGCACCCACCTTGTTCTTGCGGTTCATGGAAGCGACGTCGAGCGGCTGCGGCTGGGTGCCGCCGTGCGGGTGCTCGGTGCCGCCATAGACGTGCAGCGCACGCATCTGGTCACGGCCCAGGGGACCGCGCGGAATCATGCGCTCAACCGCCTTTTCCAGGACGCGCTCGGGGAAACGGCCAGCCAGGACCTTGTCCGCGGTGACTTCCTTGATGCCGCCGGCATAGCCGGTGTGCTTGTAATAGGTGTGCTGCTTCAGCTTGTTGCCGGTGAAGCGCACCTTTTCCGCGTTGATGACGACGACGTGATCGCCGCAATCAACGTGCGGGGTGAAGCTGGGCTTGTGCTTGCCGCGCAGCAGATCGGCGATCAAGACGGCAACGCGGCCGACCACCAGACCTTCGGCATCAATCAGATGCCATTTCTTCTCAACCTCGGCCGGCTTGATCGACCGGGTGACCTTCGTGAGCGCCTTCATGGCTGGTCTATCCCTATATCCGTTTCGCGCCCAACCGATTCTCCGGCAGCGCGAGAAGGCGGCCCAATCGTGCAGATCGGCAGCTAAGTCAAGCTGGAGGCC
>NZ_CAXYKL010000193.1:0-26029 GCF_964277725.1 uncultured Novosphingobium sp.
TGAAGACCCCGCAAGTGATGGACGCGCGCCAGTGGGAGCAGTCCGGCCACTGGGGCAAATATCGCGAGAACATGTTCGTCATCCCCGACGAGGTGCCCAACGTCGAGGATGAGGGCCCGATCGTCTCTAACGACGCCGAGTGGATGGCCTTGAAGCCGATGAACTGCCCGGCGCACGTGCTGATCTTCCGCCAGGGCATCAAGTCGTACCGCGACCTACCCTTGCGCATCTACGAGAATGGCTGTTGCCACCGCAACGAGCCGCACGGCGCGCTGCACGGCCTGATGCGGGTGCGCCAGTTCACCCAGGACGACGCGCATATCTTCTGCCGCGAAGACCAGATCGTCGCCGAAGTGCAGGCGTTCTGCGCGCTGGCGGACCGGATCTACAAGGACTTCGGCTTCACCTATGCCATCAAGCTGGCGCTTCGCCCCGAAAAGCGCTTCGGCACCGAAGAGATGTGGGACCAGGCCGAAACCGAGCTTCGCGATGCGGTGGTCCGCGCCGGCCTGGCGACCGAGGAATACGGCTGGGAAGAGCTGCCCGGCGAAGGCGCGTTCTATGCCCCCAAGCTGGAATGGCACCTGACCGACGCGATCGGCCGCACCTGGCAGGTCGGCACGATCCAGTCCGACCGGGTGCTGCCCGACCGATTGGACGCGCACTACATCGGCGAGGACGGCGCCAAGCATCGCCCGGTCATGCTGCACCGCGCGATCTTCGGGTCGTACGAGCGGTTCATCGGCATCCTGATCGAGCATTTCGCCGGCAAGCTGCCGGTCTGGCTCGCCCCGGTGCAGGCGGTGGTCGCCACGATCGTGTCCGACGCCGACGGCTATGCCGAAGACGTGGCCGCCAAGCTGAAGGCCGCCGGAGTGCGGGTGGAGACGGACCTTCGCAACGAGAAGATCAACTACAAGGTGCGCGAACACTCGCTGCAAAAGGTGCCGTACCTGCTCGTGGTGGGTAAGCGCGAGGCCGAGGAAGGCACCGTCGCCATCCGCACGCTGGGCGAACAGCAGCAGAAGTTCGTCTCGGTGGAAGAGGCGATCGCGCTGTTGCAGGACGCCAGCCTGGCACCGGACCTGAAGCCATGATCCAACGCGAACACCTGGCCACGGCGCAGGTCCCCGGTGGCGAGGAGTTGAAGCTCTATCGCCACGATCGCGATCACATGATCGTGCTGGGCCACAACGAATTGATGAGCACGCGCAAGTGGGGCTCGGAAGAAGCGCTGGCGACGATGGCGTTCGATCGCGTGCGCAACGCCAAGGCGCCCACGTTCCTGATCGGCGGTTACGGCATGGGATTCACCTTGCGCGCGGCGCTGAAGGTGCTGCCCGCCAACGCCCATGTCACGGTGGTGGAACTGGTGCCCGAGATCATCGAATGGGCGCGCGGGCCGATGGCGGAACTTACCGCCGGGTGCCTGGAAGATCCGCGCGTGCAGCTGGTGATGTCGGACGTCGCTCCGTTCATCGCCGGGGCCCATGCCGATTACGATGCGATTCTGCTGGATGTCGACAATGGGCCTGATGGTCTGGTGCGAGAGGATAACAACATCCTTTATTCCACGCCCGGCCTGCGCGCCGCCAAGCGGGCGCTGACCGCCGATGGCGTGATGGCGATCTGGTCCGCCGGGCCGGACCCGACGTTCACCCGCCGGCTGGAAAAGTGCGATTTCGTGGTGGATGAGGTCAAGGTCGCCTCACGCAGCAACGGCAAGGGGCCCAAGCACGTGATCTGGTTCGCCAGCAAGCGCTGAGGGCCTTCAACAGCGGATTGCCCATCCCGGATCACGTCCGGGACGGCAGCCATCCTACCACAGCACGCCTTCGCCATCGGGCTTGATCGGTTCGGGTGCCTCGTCGCCGATGGACTGCAGCAGGTCGATCTCGACCGTGCGGCACATCGCCAGCAAGGGAAGATCGTGTACCGTGTTGGCGAAGGGATCGACCAGATCATCGCCGATAGCCAGCACGCCCAGGAACATCAGCCCCGCCAGCGTCGAGCCCAGCGGCGTGGCAAACTGCAGCGTCTCGACCAGGCCGATCGGCAGCAGGATGCAGAACAGGTGCGTAAACAAGGTCGGCAGGAAGCGGTATTGGACCGGCAGCGGCGTGTTCTTCAGCCGTTCCATCCCGCCTTGCGCGTTGGCGATATCGACCAGCACGCCTTCCATCTGCGCCTGCTGTATGGTGTCGATCCAGCCGTTGCGCCGCGCCTCGTCGATGCGGCGGCCGGTGCCGTCCAGAATGCCGTTGGCGACATTGGTGCGGGCCAGCGCCAGGTCGGCATCACCCTGTGACAGCATCCGCAGCACTTCTGAGTCGGGACTCTGGCGGCGCAGCTGGCAGCGCAGCGCGTTGACGTAGGCGATCTGCCGCTTGACGATGCGCCGCTTCATATCCGCGGCTTCGGGATCGGGCATGTAGTTGCGCGCGGCGCGGGCCAGGTTGCGGCTAGCGTTGATCATCAGCCCCCACAGGCTGCGCCCTTCCCACCACCGCTCATACGCAGAGTTGCTGCGAAACCCCAGAAACAGCGCGAGTGCGGAGCCGAAGATCGTCAAAGGCAGGCTGGGGGCGGTGAACGGCAGGACGTAATACGTGACGGTGACGACCACGTCCCACACGAACAGCAGGATCAGGACCTTCCAGACTTCCCTGAAGATCTGGCGAGCACTGGGAGCGGCATTGACGATCATCGGGGTTCGGCGGCCTCGCTATTGAGGGGGGCGGCGGCGTGCGACGCGTTGGCCATGGCGATCGAGGTGCCGGTGGCGGGGCGAATCGCAAACCAGTCGGGACGATCTACCGCGACAAGAAAACCGAGCACGGAAAGCCCGAAGCCCAGCAGCAAAAGGCGGCCGGTCAGGATTTCACGAGCGCGGCTCGGCGTGGGCTTATCGGCATCAGACATGGTCATTCCTTGCGGGTAACGTGCGAAAGCCCGAAAGGTGGGAGCGTCTTTTTTCACAGACGTTGAACAAATGCGTCGAAGTTTTGCTGCAACGCAGCACGGCGATGTGCGGTGCAGCAAGAGCGACGAATTTCGTCAGCGACGATGTAGCGCAATCATACGCTGCGCCGGCTCAAGGCCAGCACCCGGTAAAACGCGGAAATACCGCTGGAATCAGAGCCCGAGGGGGCTCTGAGCCAGGATCAGGGCCAGCGCGCATCCGCTGACGATCGCGGCACGCAGCAGTTCGCCATGCGCCGCAGAGCGGGTCGCGCGTGATGCAAGGTGGAGGACTCGGGCCATGTCATCGACAATGGACCCGAGTTGCTTGTCGAACCGTTAAGATCGCGCCGGCATCTGCTGGCTGGAGCAATGGAAGGAGCCGCCGCCCGCCAGTACCGCATCGGCCAGCACGCCCACCGTCTCACGATCGGGGAACAGTTCCGCGATCGCAGCCACGCCATCGGCATCATAAGCGGTGCCATAAGTCGGCACCACGACCAGCCGCGAAGTGATTGCGAAGTTCATGTAGCTGGCAGGCTCGACCCGCCCGGCGTTCTCCACGCGACCGGGAGAGGGAACTTCGCGCACGATCACGCCCGCGCTTTCGGCCCGCGTCTTGGCATCGGCGTAGATCATCGCGTTAGGATCATCCGCCCCGGTGGCACGCGGCAGCGCCAGAGTGTTGGGCGCCACGAACCGTGCCAGATTGTCGACATGGCCATCGGTATGATCATTGATCAGGCCATCGCCCAGCCACAGCACCCGATCGTACCCCAAGTCCCTGTGCAGGCGGGTTTCTAGATCGGCACGGCGCAAGTGCGGATTGCGATTGGGATTGAGCAGGCACTGTTCTGTGGTGGCGACAAGGCCGGTACCGTCACCGTCCAAGGCACCGCCTTCCAGTATCCAGTCCGCCGTGCGAACCTGCAGACCGGCGCTGGCCGCCAGCTCTGCGCCGATCTCCTGATCGCCGTCCATCAGGTACTTGCCGCCCCAGCCGTTGAAGCCGAAGCGCATGGCGTGCTGTGTGCCCGCCGTATCCTGCACCACCAGCGGCCCGGTATCGCGCAGCCAGACATCGCCGAAGCGCCGGGTTTCCAGCACGACCTTGGCCGAACAGAGCGCCGCCGCCCGAGCGCGGTTTGCCTCGTCGCGCACGATCAGCCGCACTTCCTGCCCGCTTTCGGCCACGGCGTTGGCGAAGGCCGCGATCTGCTCCTGCGCACGGTCGAGGAAGCCGGGCCACTCCACCGGATCGTGCGGGAAACCGATCCACAGCCACTGCTGCGGATGCCATTCGGGCGGCATGGTCAGCATGATCAAGCCAATCCCAGCGCGGCGGCGTGGCGTTTGCCGTTGCGGACATAGCCTTCCACGCCCGCCCGGTTGGAAGCGATCGCGGCATCGTCCAGATCGCGCAGGTACTTGGCAGGGCGGCCGATCCACAACTGGCGCGCGCCGATCACCTTGCCGCCGGTCAACATCGCGCCCGCCGCGATCATGCCATCGCTCTCGATCACGCAGCCATCCATCACCACCGAGCCCAGCCCGACGAACGCACGATCGTGCAGGATGCAGCCGTGGACCATGGCCAGGTGGCCGATCAGCACATCCTCCCCTATCAGCGTGGGATAGCCCTCGGGCCGGTCCGCCGTGGGACTATCGCAATGGATCACGCTGCCATCCTGGATATTGGTGCGCGCGCCGATGACGATGCGGTTCACATCGGCGCGGATGACGCAGTTGTACCAGATGCTGACGTCCGGCCCGATCTCGACATCGCCGACGATGCGGCAGCCCGGGGCGATAAACGCGCTGGGATCGATGCGCGGGCTCTTGCCGTCGATCGCTGCCAGGGTGATGTCGGTGCGTTGCGTATGGTCGGTCATAATTTCCCCAGCATGGCGCCCCAGCGGATGTAGGGCAGGACGGAGGCGTGATCGTCGGTCCAGGCGGCGCCACGGGCCGGGTCGAGCGCTTCCCATTTCAGGCCGCCGCTGGCCGCGCGCAGTTGCGCCAGCCGCGCGGGGTCACGCGCCATCACCACCCAGTTAGACGCGACGACAAGGTCGCCCTTGGGCGTATCGCGGCGGATCATGGCGACAAGGCCGCGCTTCCTGGCGATGGCGGACAGCACCGGCTCCAGATCGATGTAGCGGTTGGAGATATGCAGGGCCAGCAGGCCCCCCGGCGTCAGTGCTCGCTCATAAACGCCCAGCGCCTCATCCGTCAGCAGATGGAGCGGGATCGCGTCGGAGGAAAATGCATCCACCGCCAGCAGATCCAGCGATTGTGGGGCCAGCTTCTCCAGCTCCAGCCGCGCATCGCCCAGCACGATCCGGGCATCCGGCGCGCATGTCTGCAGGAACGTGAAAGTGCCATTGCGCGAATAGTGGACGATCGCCGGATCGATCTCGAAAATGGTCCAGCGCTGCCCCGGCTTGTGCCGGCAGGCCAGCGTGCCGCTGCCCAGCCCGACAACGCCGATACGGGCGTTGGCCCCATAGAGCCGCGGCGCGGCCTCCATCGCCAGGCCGACGCCGGAGCTGTCCCCATAATAGGTCGTCGCCTCTATCCGGCGTTCGGGATCGAGCGACTGCTTGCCGTGCAGCGTGGTGCCGTGGGCCAGCAGGCGCACCTGGCCCGGGCCGGGGCCGGTGTCATAGACGTTGTAGATGCCGAAATAGCTGCGCGTGCGCTGGTGATCGCGCGAGGCCTTGAAGGTGGTGACACCGCCTTGCGCCAGCATCGCCAGCAGCAGCACCAGCACGAAAGCCCACCGCCACGGCATCAGCAGAACGCCCAGGCCCGTCAGCGCCAGCAGCAGGAATAGCTGCACCAGTTCGTTGGACTGATCGCTGACCAGCGTCATCAGCTGCGCGGCCACGAAAGTGGCGCAGATCAGCAGCACCGCCAGCGCGATCCACGACATGCCCCGGTCCAGTCCCGCCATCCGCCGCCAATCGAGCTGGGCGGGCAGCGGCAACAGCGTGGCGCTGGCCAGGATCAGGATCGGATGCTCCCACACCCAATCGAACACGACCGGGGCGACCAGCGCGGTGAACGCGCCACCCAGCGCGCCGCCCAGCGACATGATGAAGTAGAAGAACGTCAGCTTCGAGGCGCCGGGCCGCGAATCGTACAGCCGCGCGTGCAGCGCCACCGACACCTCGAACAGCAGCAGCAGCGCGCCGATCGCGGCCACCATCGTGCCTCCGGATGTGGAGACCATGGCGAAGCTGCCCGCAAAGATCACCGCGGCCGGGGTCAGCAGCACGATCACATGCGCGGCGGCGCGGCGGTCTGAGAACGCGAAGGCGAAGCTCAGCAAATAGAGCCCCAGCGGGATCACCCAGAGCAGCGGCATCGCAAAGATGTCCGTCGTCAGGTGAGTCGATGTGGAGAGCAGCAGGCCCGACGGCACGGCGGACAGCGCCAGCCATAGCAGCACCCGGCGTGCGCCGATGCGCTCTTCCGGCTCGGCCTGCGCGGCGACGGCGACCACGTCGGTCACGTTCCAGCGGGACCAGGCCGCCACGCCCACCAGCACGATCAGCACGCCATAGCCCAGGCTCCAGGCGTGACTTTGCTGGTGCAGGCTCAGCAGGGGCTCTGCCAACAGGGGATAGGCGAGCAGGCCGGCGAAGCTGCCGATGTTGGATGCCGCATAAAGCGCCCAGGGCTGCCCCGCGCCGGGATCAGCGGCATACCAGCGCTGCATCAGCGGCGCCTGCGCCGAGACGACCACGAACACCGGACCGACCGTCAGCAACAGCAGCAGCGGCACCCAAAGCACCTCCCAGCCGGACACGGGCGCGGCCAGATTCGCCAGCACGATCGGCAGGGTCAGCGCCGCCAGCAGCAGCAGCGAGAGATGCACCATCGCCTGCCGCCGCTGCGCCAGCTTGGACAGGCCGTGGGCATAGCCATAGCCCGCCAGCAACAGCGCCTGGTACACCACCATGGCGCTGTTCCACACGTTGGGCGCGCCGCCGAGCCGGGGCAGCGCCATGCGCGCCACCATCGGCTGCACTAGGAACAGCAGAAAGCTGCCGGTCAGGATCGTGGCCACGAACAGCGGCCGGCGCGCCGATCCCGCCGTCATACCCGCGTCGTGCTCCACACCGTCAGGATCGATGAGCCCGGCCTCAGCCATGGAGGAGCCGCGCGGCATGGGCGGCATGGTAGGTCAGCACGCCGGAGCAGCCCGCCCGCTTGAAGGCGAGCAGGGTTTCCAGCACCAGCGCATCCCGATCGCCCGCTCCGGCGGCGGCCGCAGCCTCGATCATTGCGTATTCGCCGGACACCTGATAGGCGAAGACCGGCACTTCGAACCGCTCCTTCACCCGGCGCACGATGTCCAGGTAGGGCAGCCCGGGCTTCACCATGACGCTGTCCGCTCCCTCAGCCAGGTCCAGCGCCACTTCGCGCAAGGCTTCCTCGCTGTTGCCGGGGTCCATCTGGTAGGTCTTCTTGTCCCCCTTCAGCAGCCCGCGTGAGCCTACGGCGTCCCGGAACGGGCCGTAGAAGGCGGAGGCATACTTGGCGGCATAGGCCATGATCTGGATATTGGCGTGGCCCTGCCCTTCCAGCGCGGCGCGGATCGCGGCGATGCGCCCGTCCATCATGTCAGACGGGGCGATGATGTCCGCGCCCGCCGCCGCCTGGTTCAGCGACTGGCCCACCAGCACCTCCACCGTCTCGTCGTTGAGGACATAGCCCGCATCGTCGATCACGCCGTCCTGGCCGTGGCTGGTGTAAGGATCGAGCGCCACGTCGGTCAGCACGCCCACGCCATCACCCACCGCATCGCGGATCGCGCGGATCGCCCGGCACATCAGGTTGTCGGGGTTCAGCGCTTCCTCACCCCGCGCGCTGCGACGATCGGGCTGGGTGTGCGGAAACAGCGCCAGGCACGGGATGCCAAGCGATACCGCTTCGCGCGCGCGATCGGCAATCCCGTCCAGCGACCAGCGCGAGACGCCCGGAAGCGAGGCGATCGGGTCTTCCACGCCGGTGCCATCGGTGACGAACAAGGGCCAGATCAGGTCGGCCGGGGTCAGCATGGTTTCGCGGTGAAGCGCACGGCTCCACGCACTGGTGCGGGTACGGCGCAAGCGGGCGTGCGGATAAGCGGCGGTCATTGCCGCCGCTTGCCGCAAATCCGCCGCCGCTTCAATCGTGGCGAAGGGGGTTTGCGGCCATGGCGAGGCGGTTGATCTCTCGATGCACGCCCGCGCCGGAGCCGCCAGCGGCCCCCGCGATCGCACCCAGCGCCGCGCCGGGGCGGATCGCCATCAGCGCGGCCAGCCGCTGCTTGAAGGCCGACGATTCGCCCGGATCGACCATCTGCGGGCGTACCGCGGCAAAGCGTAGGCCCAGCGGGTTCACCGTGCGGCCCGCCTGATAAGCCTCGAAATGCAAGTGCGGACCCGTGGACAGCCCGCTGGAGCCGACATAGCCGATCACTTGCCCTGCCCGCACCCGCGCACCGGGAAACACCGCGATACGGCTCATGTGGCCATAGCCGGTGCCGTTGCCGCCGCCATGCTCCAGCCGCACATAGTTGCCGTGGCCACCATGCCGCCCGGCGAAAGATACGATCCCGTCCGCCACCGCATAGATCGGCGCGCCAAAGGCCGCACCGAAATCGACGCCCGCATGCATCCGCACAAAGCCTAGGATCGGATGGCGGCGCATGCCGAAAAGCGAGGTGATCCGCCCGGCGACGGGTGCGCCGATCGCGGAGCGGGCTTCCGGCTGGGCGAACCCGGCGGTCGCCACGCCCCCGGCTGCCACCATCGCGCCGTCCTTGCCCCAGCGCAGCAACTGCAGGCGCGGCTTTCCGGCCCGCTCGATCCCCGCGTAGAGCAAATCGCCCAGCTGCCGCTCCCCGGTGGCGGAGCGCTTGTAGCCGATGACGAAATCGAATGCGTCGCTCGCGGAGAGATCGCTTTCCAGGCTGACGTGCGGGTCGATCGCGTGAAGATACGCCTGGATCGCGCCGATCGGGGCGCCGGCATTGCGGGCGGAGCGATAGAGGCTGCTGCCGATCATCCCGCGAATACGCAGCGGCGTAGTATCCACCACGATCGGATGGCGCTCCACCATCAGGCCGGTGCCCTGCTGGCGCACGGTGAGATCAAGATCGAACCGGGCATGGAATGCCAGGCTTTGCAGCGCACGCGGACTGCCGGGCGCGGGACGCTGGCCCAGGCTGATGTCGAACTGCGTCCCGGCAGGAATCGCCGATGTCGAGATGTTGCCGCCGACCAGTTGCGCCACTTGCGCCGCGTCCGCCTCGCCCACTCCGGCGCGGGCCAGCATGCGGGTGAAGGTATCGCCGGGTGCCAGGGTCGCCACGAATTGCAGGTTCGGCCGCTCCGGCACGCCGCTCAGCGGACGTACTGCCGGTGTCGCCCCCATGTGGCGGCCACTCTCGCCGCCGAAGCTGAGCGGCATGATCATCTGGCTGCGATATTCATCCCGCTGTTCCGCCAGCTGCGGCACCATCGCGGCGGCCTCCACCTGAGAAAAGTCCGGCCAGAACGAGAGGGCGAAGATGGAAAGCCCAAGGCAGGTACCCGCGCCGCGCAACCAGCGCAGGCTGCCGATGTCCTCGGCCAGATCAGGCGCGAGATCGAGGCCGCCCCACCACGCTTCGAAACGGGCGCGCCAACCGGCTGGGCCGGGGGGAGCCGGACGGCGCAGCCGAGCGCGACCGAACCCCTTCACCACAAGGCTGTGGTCGAGTTCGGCCGGTCCATGCGACCGGACCGCCGCCTCGTGATAGTGTCCGAGATCCTTGAACAACCCTACGTCCCGATCTTGTCGCCCCGCCGGGCGCTGTCGGAAGGCTTGTGCGCCGGCAAGGTTAACATCCTGTCAAACATCGCCTTTGTGAGTGACCGAAGTCGAGCGGGGCTGGCCAGGGGCTTCGTGGAGCACAGTCTATTGGTAAATTTTCCTCCTTAATTTCCCCAGTCCCGTCGCAAGGGGGCCGTCCGCGTCTTGTGCGGCGGGAATCGCGGTGCCACATTCCCACAGCGATGGCGCAAAACCTAACCGCTGGCTCCCTGAGCGCCGCCACCCGTGACAGGGCCTCCAGCCGGATCCGTGCGGTCTTGGGCCCCACCAATACCGGCAAGACGCATCTGGCGATCGAGCGACTCTGCGCGCACACCAGCGGCGCGATCGGCTTCCCCCTGCGGTTGCTTGCGCGCGAGGTTTACGACCGGGTTTGCGCGATCAAGGGCGCGAACCGCGTGGCCCTGATCACCGGCGAAGAACGGATCGAGCCCAAGGACGCGCGCTGGCTGCTCTGCACGGCCGAAGCGATGCCGGTGGTGCAGGAGAATCTGGCTTTCGTCGCCATCGACGAAGCCCAGCTGTCCGCCGATCGGGAACGCGGGCATGTCTTCACTGACCGCCTGCTCCATGCGCGCGGGCGCGAAGAAACGATGATCCTGGGCTCCTCCACACTGGAGCCGATGGTGAAAGCGCTGATTCCGGGCGTGGAAGTGGAAACGCGGCCCCGCTTTTCCACGCTGCGCCACTCCGGCGCCAAGAAGCTCAGCCGCGTGCCGCCGCGCAGCGCCATCGTCGCCTTCTCGGCCGAGCAGGTCTATGCCACGGCGGAAATGCTGCGCCGGTTTCGCGGCGGCGCGGCGGTGGTGATGGGCGCGCTCAGCCCGCAGACCCGCAATGCCCAGGTGGAACTCTACCAGTCTGGCGAAGTGGACTATCTCGTCGCGACCGATGCGGTGGGCATGGGGCTGAACCTGGATGTGGAGCATGTGGCTTTCGCCGGGCTCTCCAAGTTTGACGGCGTGCGCCAGCGGCGGCTGACCACGGCGGAAATGGCGCAGATCGCCGGGCGCGCCGGGCGGCACCAGAAGGACGGCACGTTCGGCACACTGGCCGGCAGCCATTCCGCGATCGAGTTCACGGACGAGGAAGTCTACGCGATCGAGGAGCATCGCTTCCCGCCGCTGACCAAGCTGTACTGGCGCGAACCCGAGCCGCGTTTCGACAGTCTGGGCACCCTGATCACCGATCTGGAAGCTCCGCCCTACGAGCCCGAACTGGCCCCCGCGCCCGAAGCGATCGACTTGGCGGTTCTGAAGCTGCTGGCCGACGATGCCCATATCGCGGACAGCGTGCGCACCGCCGGGATGGTCCGCCGCTTCTGGGACGTGTGCCGCCTGCCCGATTTCCGCAGCCAGGGCCCCGAAACGCACTCCCGCTTCGTCGCCCGGCTATGGCAGGACTTGCGCCACGGAGAGCTGGGCGCGGACTACATGGCGCAGCAGATCGCCCAGCTGGATGTGACTTCGGGCGATATCGATACCTTGCAGGGGCGCATCGCCGCCATCCGATCCTGGGCATACATCGCCCAGCGTCCCGACTGGGTGCTGGCCCGGGACGAGATGGCGGCGCGCGCCCGCGCGGTGGAGGCGCGGCTGTCCGACGCGCTGCACGGCAAGCTGACAGAGCGCTTCATCAACCGGCGCACCGCCGTGCTGATGCGTAAGCTGGGAACCGACGCGGGGCTGCTTTCCGTGCGGCTGGAGGATGAGGAAGTGCTGGTGGAGGGGGAACATATCGGATCGCTGCGGGGCTTTGCCTTCCAGATCGATCCACAGGCGCGCTTGTCCGATCGTAAGCTGCTGCTCGCCGCGGCGGAGCGTCACTTGCCCGGTCTGCTGGAACGCCGCGCCGAAGAGGTGATCGCCTCCATCCGCGACAAGTCCGCCCCGCTGGAACTGGAACACGGCACGATCACGCTGGATGGCGCATGCATCGCTCGTCTCGCCAAGGGCCGCGCGCCGCTCAGCCCCCAGCTTCAAGCGGAGCGCGTGCTGGACATGGTGCCCGCCCCGGCGCGCAAGGAACTGCTCGCCGGGGTCGAGGAATGGCTTGAGCACAAGCTGCAACCGCTCGAACCGCTGCGCCGCATCGCCGAGGCCAGCCGCAGCACCGAGGCCGGGCCCGAACTGCGCGCGCTGCTGATCCAGCTGGTCGACGCCGGCGGCATGGTGGCGCGTATCGGCTCTGGGCTTGAGCGGCTGGACAAGGACAAGCGGGTGCGCCTGTCCCGCCTGGGCGTTAAGGTGGGTTCGCTCGACATCTTCGTACCCGCGATGCTGCGCCCCGAAGCGATGCGGCTGTGGCACAACCTGGCCCCTTCCGATCCCCGCGCCCGCGCCGATTTCGTGCATGGCGCCATGGCCCCGGTGATCCCCGCGCCCAAGAATCACACCCGGCGCGGCTATCGCGCCGTCGGCAAGCAGTTGATTCGCATCGACATGGCGGAAAAGCTGCTGCGTGAGGCGCATCAGGTGCGCGCCACGCTGGGCCGCCGCTCGTTCGTGCTGGATTCCGCCGTGGGCATCTCGATGGGGCTGACCGCGCCCAGCTACGAACGGCTGCTGCGCTTCGCCGGGTTCCAGCCGAGCAACCCGCGCCGTCTGCCCGCCGAGGCGTTTGGCCCGCCCGCCCCGGTGCGCTGGCGCTGGCGGCCCGCGCGCCAGCCGGCCCCGGGCGAGCACCCCGTCGCCGCGCCGCTCCACAGCGCCTTTGCCGCCTTGTCCGACCTGGTGCGATGAGGATCGACAAGCTGCTGTGGTACCTTCGCCTCGTCCGCAGCCGGACGGTGGCGCAGGTCATGGCGGAAGAGGGCCACATGCGCGTGAACGGCCGCCGCATCGATCGCGCGCACCAGAAGATCGGGGTGGGCGATGTGCTGACGATCTTCGCTGGCCGCGAGGTGCAAGTGCTGGAAGTGTTGACGCTTCCCGTCCGCCGCGGGCCCTACCCGGAAGCACGCGCGCACTATAGAGTGCTTGACGGCGGCGGTACTGATCCCATAGCAGCCGGCGCGACTGAACAGATTGAAGAGGGGTTTTCGCAGCCATGACCTATGTCGTCACTGACGCCTGCATCCGCTGCAAGTACATGGACTGCGTCGAGGTCTGCCCGGTCGATTGCTTCTATGAGGGCGAGAACATGCTCGTCATCAACCCCAGCGAATGCATCGATTGCGGCGTGTGCGAGCCTGAGTGCCCGGCCGAAGCGATTCTGCCCGACACCGAAAGCGGGCTGGAGCAGTGGATGGAACTGAACGCCAAGTACTCGGCGGAATGGCCCAACCTCACCTCCAAGAAGGATTCGCCCGAGGACGCGGACGAATTCAAGTCGGTCGACGGTAAGTTCGAGAAGTTCTTTTCTCCCGAACCCGGCGAGGGCGACTGACCCTTCCTACCCTGTGCGGATGCGCTATCCGCCCGGCAATCGGCAGAAAACTTGATCACCTTCGCAGGCCGGAGGCACGCAAAGTGCCTTCGGCTCTGGTTTTTTTGCCGCAATGATGCTATATGACCTGCAACTGCCCGGGCGTTCCGCTCGCGCGGCAGTCATTATCTATGAGGCAGGATCCGACAGCAAACGGTTGAGATCGCGATCTGACCGGTGGCAAGGCCTTGTCTCTACAGGGTCTTGATCGGGTCGCACCATCTCCATCCTGTCGACGGACCTGCAGGTGAAAGGACGTTACATGGCAACCAGTGCCAATGCCTTCGATGTTGGAGATTACGTCGTTTATCCCAAGCACGGTGTCGGCCGGGTCATCGAGCTCCAGAAGCAAGAAATCGCCGGAATGCAGCTGGAGCTTTACGTACTTCGCTTCGAGAAGGAGCGCATGACGCTACGCGTGCCGGTGAACAAGATCGAATCGATCGGCATGCGCAAACTGTCTTCCGACAAGACCCTGCGCGAGGCGCTCGATACCCTCAAGGGCAAGCCCAAGGTAAAGCGTACCATGTGGTCACGCCGCGCCCAGGAATACGAAGCCAAGATCAATTCGGGCGATCTCGTTTCGATCGCCGAAGTCACGCGTGACCTGTTCCGCGCGGACGACCAGCCAGAGCAAAGCTATTCCGAGCGGCAGATCTTCGAAGCCGCATCCTCGCGTCTGGCACGGGAGCTGGCGGCCATGGAAAAGACCGACGAACCCGCCGCTCTGAAGAAGATCCTGGCGATCCTCAACGAGCATGCGCCCAAGTATTACGACACCGCCGAAACCGCCTGATCGCGGTCCGATACGGCATGAATCCGAAGGGGCCGCTTCCGCAAGGAGGTGGCCCTTTTGCATGGCGGGCCACCTTCGGCTGGCCGCTTATCCAATTGCCATGCCGGGCCGAGCATGGCAGCGCAGTCACCATGAAACGCATCGCGCTGTTCGCCCCCGTCCTGATGCTGGCGCTGTCCGGCTGCCTGGCCAAGACCGCCGTAGACGTCGTCACCGCGCCGGTTCGCGTGGGCGCCAAGGCCGTGGATTGGGCCACCACCAGCCAATCCGAAGCTGATGAGAAGCGCGGCCGGGACATCCGCCGCCGCGAGGAACAGGCCGGCAAGCTGCAGCGCAGCTACGAACGGCACCGCCGCCAGTGCGAGCAGGGTGACGAAGCCGCATGCAGCACCGCGCGCAACGAATACGACCAGTTGCAGGCCCTGCTGCCCAGCCTGCCCTACGAGCGGCGCTGAACCACCCCCACGCTACACCGATCAGGCCGCCGCGCGCCGCAGCCTGTCATTGATCGCAAGGCCAATCCCCTCACCGGGGATCGGTGCGACGGCGATTCGCGGGTGTGGAGATGCTGCGGCTTGGTGCAGCAAGGCGTAGAGCCTGGATGCGGCCTCGGTCAGATCACCCGCCACCGATAGCGATGCATCCCCGGCGATCGCGCCGAAGCCGATCAGGAATTCACCGGCCTCTGCTGTCATCGCATTCAGCCGCACCGGCTTGCCCGGAGCGTAATGGCTTTCCAATTGTCCGGGGGCTTCGATGCCTGCGTTTCGCGTGCCATCGCTGTCCACCGTGCCGAGCACGACGGTAATCGCCTCTCGCGTGATCGGGCCAGGGCGCAGGACCTGCCAGCCGCTTTCCCGAACCGCGACGATCGTCGATTCCAGGCCCGCCTCGCACGCCCCGCCATCCAGTATCAAGTCCACCGCCGCGCCCAGCGAAAGGGCGACATGATCGGAACACGTGGGGCTGACGCCGCCGCTGCGATTGGCGGACGGAGCGGCCAGGGGCAGCTCCGCTTGCGCCAACACGGCGCGCATCACCGGGTGCGCCGGACAGCGCAAGGCGACGGTGGCAAGCCCGGCGGTGACGGCAGCGGCCAGGCCCGCCTCCGCCCGCAACGGCAGCACCAAGGTCAGTGGACCGGGCCAGAACGCCGCCGCCAGCTGACGCGCCCGCGCGTCGAAAACCGCTAGCCGTTCCGCCGCTGCCAGGTCCGAAACATGGACGATCAGCGGATTGAAACTGGGCCGCCTCTTGGCGTGATAGATCGCCGCCACGCTCTCATCCCGATCGGCGCGAGCCGCCAGACCGTAGACCGTCTCGGTCGGCACGGCGACCAGGCCGCCCTCGCGCAGCAGCATCGCCGCGCGGGTAATGCCGGTGGCATCGGCGGGAAGGACCGTGGGGCGGCTGGCCTGCGTCATCGCGCGCCGCTATAGGCCCGCCGGATGGATTGCCAAGGAAAAGCGCCGCGATGACTGCCCCGGACGGTGATATCACCCCCCTCCTCTCACGCATCGCCAATGCGCTGGAACGTCTCGTGCCGCCGCCGGCCACGCCGGTCGATTGGCAGGCCGACCCTGCCTATGTCTGGACCGGATCGGGCGCGCGGGGCGTATCCCGGCTGGAGGCTCCGGCGCTGGCCTTGCTGAAGGGGATAGACAGCCAGAAAGAGCGCGTCGTGGCCAACGTAGCGCGGCTCGCGGCGGGTCATGCGGCTCATGACATGCTCTTGTGGGGATCGCGCGGAATGGGCAAATCCGCCTTGTTGCGCGCCGCCGTGCAGGACGCGCAAGGCATTCATCCCGGCAGCGTCGCCCTCGTCCAGATCGGGCAGGATGCGCTTTCCGGCGTCACCGCGCTGTTCGCCGAACTGGGCGGCCAGGACCGCCGCTTCCTCGTCTTTGTGGACGATCTGGGGTTCGAGGATCGCGATTCGGCCGGGCCGCGCCTGCTGCGCTCTTGGCTGGAAGGCGGGGTGGAAGCCCGGCCCGCCAACGTGCGCCTGGCCGTCACCGCCAATCGCCGCGCCATCGTCTCACGCTCGATGTCGGAGCAGGACGATCCGATCAACATGCGCGACGTGGTGGATGACAAGCTGGCCTTGGCGGACCGCTTCGGATTGTCGATCGGCTTCCACAACTGCAGCCAGGACGATTACCTGGCGATCATTGCGGGCTATGCCACCGCATACGATCTGGCCTGGGACCAAACGAACGCCCTGGAATGGGCGCAACGGCGGGGCGCTCGTTCGGGGCGCGTCGCCTGGCAGTACATCGCCGAGCTGGCCGGGCGAGTGGGCAAGGCGCTCTGACGCGCTGCCCGGCCGGTACCGCACCGCCGGGCGTTGACGATCAATCCTGCGGGCGACCGATCGCGGGGGGCTGGGTCGGGTCGACCAGTTCCTTGTTGGGCTTCATGTGCTCGGTCACGACGGCCTTGGGACCAGCCGAAGGGGCCGCCCCCGGCGCGATCACGCGCCAGATCACGCCGCCGGTGTCATCGCTGACCAGCAGGGCCCCGCCCTTGTCGAACGCCAGCCATACCGGCCGCCCATGCGCCTTGTCGCCGCCCTTCTCCAGGAAACCGGTCAGCACCGGGCGGGGCTTGCCTTGCGGGTTGCCGTTGCCATCGAACGGCACGAACACGACATCGTAGCCCGCGGCCGGCTTGCGGTTCCATGAGCCGTGCCGCGCGATGAACGCGCCGTTGCCGAACGCCGCACCCAACCGGTTGCCCGCGCTCGCAAACTTCAGGCCCAGCACCGCCGTATGCGCGCCCATCGCGTACTCCGGCTTGCGCGTGTACTCGACCATGTTGGTGTCCATCGGCCAGTTCACCCGGTCGTCGAACTTGTCCTTCCAATAGACCCACGGCCACCCGTACTGCGCGCCAACCGGCACGTTCGTCAGATAGTCTGGCACCAGATCGGGGCCCAACATGTCCCGCTCCTGCACCGTCGCCCACATCTCCCCGGTCGAGGGATTCCAGTCCAGCCCATTAGGATTACGCATCCCCGCCGCATACTGCCGGCGCCGCCCGGTCGCGGTGTCGATCTCCCAGATCGCCGCTCGCCCGGCCTCCGCTTCCATCCCGTTGTCCGCGATGTTGGTGGCCGAACCCACCGCCGCATAAAGCTGCTTGCCATCGGGGCTGAGCAGCAGGTTGCGCATCCAGTGATTGCCGCCGCCCGGCAGCTCCATCAGCTGCTTGGGCTGGCCCGCCAGCTTCGTCTCACCCGGCGTGAACGCGAACTGCAGCACCGCGTTATGATTGGCGACGTAGAGCTTGCCATCCCGGTAGGCCATGCCGGAGGGGGAGTGCATGTCCGCCTTGCGCAGTTCAAAGCGCTGCTCCGCCCGGCCATCGCCATCCGCATCGCGCAGCAGCACCAGCGTGTCGGGAGACGGATCGCCCGCCCCGACGCGGCCCATGAACAGCTTCATGAAGAAGCCGGTGATGCCCCCCTGCTTCGCGGCGGCCGGCGCGTTCGTCAGCGCCACGATCACATCGCCGTTGGGCAGCGCCAGCATGGTGCGCGGATGATCAAGCCCCGTCGCGAATCGCCCGACCGTCAAGCCCGCCGCCGCCTGGGGCGCGAGGTTACCGTCCCACCCGGACGGCTCGGCCAGGCTGACGCTGGGAAACGTCTGCGGCTTGGGATCGACCAGCATCGGATCGGTGCCCGATGTCGCTGCCGAATCGAGGTCGGAACGATGCGCGAAGGTCAGGTAGGCGTAGATCGCCGCTACCACGATACCGACGACAAGGAGTGCGATAAGCGCGTTGCGCTGCCAGGCTTTCATATGTCGAGAGATAGAACGCGGCGCACTAGGCGACAACCATGCACATGGCTATGCCCGCGCAATGTTTGAAATCCACACCGACCCGACCCTGCCCAAGGCGCAGGTTTACGCCGAACTGGCCGCTTCCGCGAAGGCGCTGGTCTCCGGGGAGCCCGATGCAATCGCCAACATGGCCAACCTCGCCGCGCTCGTCTGGATGTCGGTCCTCGATCTCAACTGGGCCGGCTTCTATCGCGTGATCGAGGGCGAGCTGGTACTCGGCCCCTTCATCGGCAAGCCCGCTTGCATCCGCATCCCGCTGGGCCAAGGGGTATGCGGCACCGCCGCTGCTACCGGCGCCACGCAGCTCGTGCCCGATGTCCACCAGTTTCCCGGCCACATCGCCTGTGACGCGCAAAGCCGGTCCGAGCTGGTCGTGCCGGTGATCGTGGATGGCACCGTGCGCGCCGTGATCGACCTCGACAGCCCGGAGCTGAACCGATTCGACAGCGCCGATGCCACCGGCATCGAAAATCTCGCTGCGATCGTCGCCGCGTTTCTCTAGGAGGGCGTCGATCAGGGTGTTCCACTAAGGAACAGTCCGCAATATCCCGGTCGCCGCGTTGGTTTGCCAGGGCTCCAAATGCTAAACGCCGCGTTAACGCTGGGATCATCCGGCACGATCACGCGAAAGGACGCCCATGGCCGCCGTATCACGAATCTGCAGATCATTATGTCTGGCTGCCGGCTTGGTGGCGCTATCCTCAGGCGCGGCCTGGGCGCACGCTGGCGGCCCTCGTGGCGAGTGGCGCAACGGCAGCTGGTATCCTGATCAACCGGCCCCACCGGTCGTCGGCGCAGATTATGCGCATGGCTATGACGATGGCGGGCCAGGTTACGATCCCGCGTCCCAGGCTTGGCTTGCCGATTGCCGCCGACGCCTTTCCTCGCGCGACCGTGGCTTGGGCGGCGCGGCGATCGGCGCGGTCGTCGGTGGCGTTGCCGGCAACCGGATTGCCGGTCGCGGCAACCGGACGATCGGCACCGTCGCGGGTGCCGGCGTTGGCGCAGTGGCGGGCTCCGCTATCGACAGGGCCGAAGATCGCGGCCGTA
The DNA here is from genome assembly GCF_964277725.1 of uncultured Novosphingobium sp. Lineage (NCBI taxonomy): Bacteria > Pseudomonadati > Pseudomonadota > Alphaproteobacteria > Sphingomonadales > Sphingomonadaceae > Novosphingobium > uncultured Novosphingobium sp. The sequence continues at coordinate 18,952 of NZ_CAXYKL010000193.1, forward strand.
ACGCGGACGAGTGCGAAGCCTATCTCGCTGATTATCAAGGATATTATGCACAGTCACAGGCTCCTGCACCCTACCCGCAGGCTCCCGGCTATCCCGCCTATGGCTATCCGGCATACCCGGGCTATGCGCCGTCTTATGCCCCGGCCTATTACGCTCCAGTTCCAGGTTGCTGCGCCGCCGCCGTTCCCGTCGTCCAGCCGACCCCCAATTGCACGGAGACGGTGGAGTACGAGTATGAGTACGTTCCCGCACGCAGCCATCCCCGGCGCCTGCGCACCAAAGTCGTAGCAGACAAGCGCGTGAAGATCGTCCCCGACAAGCGGGTGCGCATCAAGTAATCTGGACGCGTTATAGAAGACTGAGAGGGACGATCCTGAGCTAAGCCAGATCGTCCCTCTCATTATTCTACCCGCCGTGATCGCGCACGATCAATCGGCAACCGGCCCTTATCAAAACTCACCACCGGTCAGGCGCTGGCAGATCAGGTCGAGCTGATCCAGCGTGGTATACCGGATCGTGACCAGACCGGACTTGGGATCGGCATCCGACTGAATACGAACCGGAAGGCCCAGAAATTCCTCAAGGTGGGTTTGTACGGCAACGATATCGGCATCGTCCGTGGCACTGCGCGCAGTCCGAACTTTTCGCGCAGGCGCCTCGCCTTTGGTTTTGCGCCTTACCAGCTTCTCGACTTCGCGGACAGACATCTGCTTGGCGACAGCCGTCTCTGCGATCTCTTCGGCCCCTTCGACGCCAATCAGCGCACGGGCATGCCCCATCGAGAGTTCACCGGTTTCGACCAGCGTGATGACCGATTCCGGCAAAACCAATAGGCGCTGCAGATTGGCGACATGGCTGCGACTCTTGTCAACCATTCTGGCGATCTCGGCCTGGGTCAGCCCCTCACTCTCAGCCAGGCGATGATAGGCGCGCGCTTCTTCGATCGGGTTGAGGTCCTCGCGCTGCAGGTTTTCGATCAGGGCAAGCGCCATGACATCGCGATCGCTGAGATCGCGAACCAGCGCCGGGATTTCGTGGAGTTGCGCCTTCTGGGCCGCGCGCCACCGCCGTTCACCCGCCACCAATTGATACTGGCCCGCGCCAACGGCGCGAACTACGATTGGTTGAATCACACCGCGCTGTCCGATCGACGCAGCCAGTTCCTCTAGCGCGGCCTCATCGAAATGACGACGCGGCTGTTCCGGGTGCGGAGTAATCGAAGCGATCTGCAACATCGCTAAGCCCGTAGTCGCAGCAGCCGGTTGCCCTTCGTTCTGGGTCGCATCCGATTTTACCGGAGCTTCGCTGCGTATCTCGCCCAGTAGCGCGCCGAGCCCACGACCCAGGCCTTTGGACTTCGACTTGGCCGAGGCCGGGTTAGCTAGGGCCGCCGAAGCCACGTTCACCGCCGTATCTTCACTCATGCGGCTTTCCTTTCTTCGGGCAGACGTGTCAGCAATTCACGTGCCAGCGCTATATAAGCCCTGCTGCCGGCGCAGGCATGATCGTAGATCAAGGCCGGTACACCGTGGCTAGGCGCCTCTGACAAGCGCACATTGCGCGGGATCGTCGTTTCGAAGACGAGCTGGCCCAGACACGATCGTACATCGTCGGCCACTTGATCAGTCAGCCGGTTCCGACGATCAAACATCGTCAGCGCAATGCCGATGATGCCAAGGTTCGCGTTGAACCGCTGCTGGACACGCTCGACGGTCGTCAGCAGCTGACTCAAACCTTCCAGCGCAAAAAATTCACATTGCAGGGGCACAAGCAGTGTATCTGCGGCGGTCAACGCGTTCAGCGTCAGCAGGCCGAGGGACGGCGGGCAGTCTATCAGGCAAACGTCATACGGTAGATCGGTCCTGAGCGCCTTCGACAAACGATGAGCGCGATCCTCCATAGCGACCAGTTCTACTTCGGCACCGGACAGATCGACGGTCGCCGGGCAAAGATCGAGCATAGGAATGGGAGTGCGCATGATGCAGCTTTCCATCGGCGCCTGATCCACCAGCACATCATAGGTTGACCGCTCGCGTTGCGCGGCGCTGACGCCGATCCCGGTGGAGGCATTGCCTTGCGGATCCAAGTCGATCAGCAGCGTCCGCCATCCAGTGGCCGCCAGCGCGGTCGCGACGTTGATGGCGGTGGTCGTTTTACCGACGCCGCCCTTCTGATTGGCTATCGCTATGCGAATCACGGTTGGTTGCCTTTCGTGCGGCGGCCGAGAAGCGAGCCCACCACAATACCTGCGTCGTCGCTAGTGATGGATTGTTCCACGTGGAACATATGGTCCCATCCCTTGAGTTGATCCAATTCTTGCGCTGCCGACCGCCCTTTGGGCAAGAGCCACAACGTATCCGGCGTGGAAAAGCGCGCGGATAACTTGAGGAGATCAGGAAGCGGTGCGAATGCGCGCGCGGATATGACATCGGCGGAGAATGTCGGGACGGCTTCCAGCTGCGATCCAACCACGCATGCGTTCCGCAAGCCCAAGGCTTCGACAACGGTATTAAGCCATTCGATTCGGCGGTTGCGAGACTCCACCATCGTCACTGATATGTCTGGCCGAACGATCGCGATCACGAGACCGGGGAAGCCAGCACCGGTACCGAGATCAAGCCAGTTTGCTGTTGATGTTTCACGTGGAACATGTGTGAGGAGCTGCGCACTGTCGACCACATGCCGCTGCCACACCTGATCCAAGGTCGCTTTGGCTATCAGGTTTTGCCGGTCATTCTCGGTTGCTAGCATTGCAATGAGCCGGTCCATCCGGCTCATTGCTACATCATCGCCTTCGGGAAGCGTCAGCAACCATTCGCGAGCAGAAGCATCATCACAGATCATGCCGCTTGCCGACGAACCTGCACCAGCAAGGCCGATAAGGCGGCCGGGGTCACGCCAGGCACCCGCCCCGCCGCAGCCAGCGTCTCCGGACGAGCACGCTCCAGCCGCTCCACCATCTCGCGCGAAAGGCCCGGCACGCTCTGATAGCTAAACCCAACATCAATTCGCATGGCCTCACTAGCGCGAAGTTCGCGCAGTTCCCGCTCCTGCCGTTCCAAGTAAGGCTGATACGCCACGTCCTCAGCGATCTCTTCGATCAGCATATCGTCCATGCCTTCCAAATCGATCAACCTGGGTGACAGCTTGTGCAGCTCAATACCGTCTTGCCGCAGCCATTCGCGTAATGGCATTTGGCCGCTACCCTCTCGCGCAAAGAGTCCTGCAGCGCTGATTTTTGATCGTGAGGCAGGCTGATCCAGCGATTCGTGGATCGCCAGCGCCTGCTCCTCTCTCCGTAGGAACCATTCCCGGCGCTTCTCTCCGACTGCGCCAACCTCAATTGCGATGGGCGTGAGTCTGGACGAAGCATTGTTCGCCCGGAGACGAAGGCGATATTCAGCTCTTGCCGTCAACATTCGATATGGCTCATTGACGCCCTGCAACGTCAGGTCATCCACCATCACCGCCAGATAACTATTCGCACGATCCAATGCGGGGAACGGCTTTTCGAGAACCGCACAAGCCGCGTGCATTCCAGCCACCAGGCCTTGAGCAGCGGCCTCCTCGTATCCAGTGGTCCCATTGATTTGCCCGGCGCAGTAGAGGCCGGGCATATCCTTCAGTTCCAAAGTCGAGCGCAGGGCCCGCGGATCGATATGGTCATATTCGACGGCATATCCGGCCACAGCCATCTCTACCGTTTCCAGACCTTCGATTGTCCGCAGCATTTCCAGCTGAACGTCGTCAGGCAGCGAGGTACTGATACCGTTGGGATAGACCAAGGTGGTATTCAGTCCCTCGGGTTCCAGAAAGATTTGATGGCCGTCCCGATCGGCAAAGCGGTGGATCTTGTCTTCAATCGACGGGCAATATCGGGGCCCCCGAGCATCGATGGCACCGGTAAATAGAGGTGATCGATGCAAGTTTAGGCTGATGACATCGTGCGTTCTGACATTGGTTCGGGTTATCGCGCAGGCGACCTGAGGGTTTACACGTTCCCGTACCATCGCCGACATCGACCATTGGCTATGGTCAGAAGGTTGTTCAGCCAAGGCTCCCCAATCAATAGTGCGACCATCCAATCGAGGCGGAGTGCCTGTCTTCAACCGCGCCATCGGCAAAGCGCGATCCCGTAACTGAGCGGCTAATCGGCTTGAGGACGCCTCACCGATTCGACCACCGATCGTTTGCTCCTCCCCGCGGAATAGTGTTCCGCCTAGAAACGTACCGGTGCAAAGGATCGTCGCGGCAGCCGTGATTCTCGTGCCATCAGCCAAGATCACACCGGTCACTGCCTGGCCAGTAACCAACAGAGCCGCCACCTCACCCTCGACGAGTGAAAGACCATTTTGCTTTCGCAGCATTCGCTGGACTGCTGCTCGGAACAAGGCCCTATCAGCTTGGACACGCGGCCCCTGCACCGCACTGCCCTTCGACTGATTGAGCATCCGATAATGGATTGCCGCTGCATCCGCCGCTCGAGCAATCAGGCCATCAAACGCATCAACTTCTCGAACAAGATGGCCCTTCCCCAAGCCGCCAATTGCCGGGTTACAACTCATCGCACCTAGCGTTTGTAGGTCAAAATTGATCAGGGCGACATTAGTGCCCATTCTTGCAGCAACAGCCGCCGCCTCGCAGCCGGCGTGGCCGCCGCCAACAACAACAATATCGAAGGAAGGCATACGGCGTTTTAACGAGAAAGATGCGGCGCGTCAAAGCGATCAGAGTGTTCCACGTGAAACATCACTTCCCGATACAAAAGCGTCCAAACAGGGAATCTAACATATCTTCAGTGGTTGACCGCCCTAGCAGCTTGTCGAATGCACCTCGCCCGGCACGCAAGGCTTCCGCTTGAAGCAATGGGTCGGGTGATTCTAATGCTCCATCCAAGGCCTTGGCAGCATCCGATAGCAGGCTGTGTTGGCGTTCGTTCAACGCGATCCCGATTGGCGACGCCATGACGGACCGCGCGGTTGCAACCAAATCACGCTTAAGGCCTACGACACCCTCGCCCGTTATCGCCGAAATCCTGTGTCGAGGTTTTGCCTTGCCCGGACCTTGGCAGTCCGCAAAGCTCTCAATTTCCCATAACTGATCGCCCACTTTCTCGCCCTCGGCGCCCATCCATAGAATGAGATCGGCACGGTCTAGTTCTGCCGACGCGCGTTCGATCCCTATGGCCTCGATTTCATCGGCTGCTTCCATTCGAAGACCCGCCGTATCGAGAAAGAGAAATGGTACTCCTTCCAGTGCAATAGGACGAGAAAGCACATCTCGCGTGGTTCCTGGGATCGAAGCTGTTATCGCGGCCTCGTCCTCCACGAGTGCGTTAAACAAACTGCTTTTGCCGGCGTTGGGAGGACCCGCAAGAACGACCCGGAACCCTTCGCGAAGTGCTTCCGCCCTAGGAGCGTTGAGCACTTCGCGCAGATTCGAAAGGAGTTTGACAATGTCGGGCGTGAAGTCTGGCACCGCTGAACCCACGTCGTCTTCATCGCCAAAATCGAGGATAGCTTCGATCCTGGCCGAGATCATCAAAACTTGATCTCTCCACGATTCGACCTTCGTCGATAGCGCACCCGTAGCCATGGACATGGCAAGCCGACGCTGAAGTTCCGTTTCCGCGCTGAGTAGGTCCGCCAATCCCTCAGCCTCAGCCAGGTCGACCCGCCCATTAGCAAACGCTCTCCTGGTGAACTCGCCGGCGTCGGCTGGTCGAAGACCGGGCAACAGGTTCAATGCATGTTGCACTGCAGCAAGCACCGCCCGGCCACCATGGAGGTGAAATTCGGCAAGATCCTCTCCGGTCACCGTTGAGGGGCCAGGAAACCAGAGAACGATTGCCTCATCCAATTGGTTTGAATCGTGGTCCCGCAGCTGCCTGAGCGATGCTACTTTCGGGGAAGGTAAGGTGCCCGCCAGGCTGGTGACGGCGAACGCCGCGCTAGGACCACTGATCCGCACGATCGCGATTGCGGCAGGGGGAAGCCCACTGGAGAGAGCAAAGATCGTATCGTTCACGGGGGACTGGTCTGCCATAGCCGCCCGCAGGTATCGATGGTTTCAGTCAGTCGCCAGGCTTTTTGGAACCACCTGGCTTGCTCATGGCCATTGCTGCTCCGCCTTCCAGGATTTGCTGGAACAGCTTCAACCCCATCTGTCCCATGGGCGCGATCTGCTTGGCCACCTCCTGCATCTGGTCGACCGTGCCGACGCCTTGCATTGCCTTTGCAATGGAGTCGACGTAAATCTCGTTTGCCTTGGTCACGTCGGGAAGCCCCAGAAACCGGCGCGCTTCTTCGGGAGAGCAATCTACCTCGACATTGATCTTCATCGTGGCCTTCTCCCTGGAGATCCTGTCGAAAGATGCTGACACAGACACATGGCAAAGTCCATCGCGCCTGCCTACTTACCGAGCGACCAGCAAGGAGAGTGCAATGCCGACGAACACGCAAATCCCGACCCTCGATGAGGACGGCCAGATTCCGGCATACGTTGTCCAGCCACAAGGGCAGCCTCGCGCGGCGATCATCGTGCAGCAGGAGATCTTCGGTGTCGACGCTGGCATTCAGCAGAAATGCCAGGAGTGGGCCGATCGTGGCTATCTTGCGGTTGCACCTGATACCTTCTGGCGCCAGCAGCCCGGCGTCGAGCTGGACGCCGACGTGCCTGAGCAATTCCAGGAAGCGATCGGCTATATGACCAAGCACGACTTCGATCTGGGCATCCGTGACATCGAGGCCGTTATTCATTGGATCAGGCGTGAACGGGACATCGCCAAGGTCGGACTTGTCGGCTTCTGCATGGGTGGCCGGGTCGCCTACATGGCCGCAGCCCGCACCGATATCGATGCCTCGGTGGGTTATTACGGCGTGATGATCGACCAGATGCTGGGAGAGAAGAACGCGATTGCGAACCCCCTCATGCTGCATATTCCCACGGCCGATCACTTCGTGGGACCCGATGCGCAGAAGGCCATCCATGCGGGGTTGGACGATCATCCCAAGGTGACTTTGCATGACTACGAAGGGCTGGATCACGGGTTTGCGGCCGAAATCGGTTCGCGCCGGGA
>NZ_CAXYKL010000194.1:0-7987 GCF_964277725.1 uncultured Novosphingobium sp.
AGGCCACGTGATGTACGTGTGGGTCGATGCCCTTGCCAACTACCTGACCGGCCTGGGCTTTCCCGAAGAGACGACCGAAATGGCCAAGTGGTGGCCCGCTGACCTTCACGTGATCGGCAAGGACATCGTCCGCTTCCATACGGTCTATTGGCCGGCCTTCCTGATGAGCGCCAACCTGCCGCTTCCTCGCCAGGTGTTCGGCCACGGCTTCCTGCTGAACCGCGGGCAGAAGGAATCCAAGTCGGTCGGCAACGTCACAGACCCCCTGGCTTTGGCGGATCAATTCGGTGTGGATGCCTTGCGCTACTTTTTCCTGCGTGAAGTGGCGTTCGGACAGGACGGTAGCTACTCTCCCGAGGCTATCGTCACGCGCGCGAACGCCGAACTCGCCAACAGCTTCGGCAATCTGGCCCAGCGCACTTTGTCGATGATCTTCAAGAACATGGGCGGCGAACTGCGCTCAGGTTTGGAACTGGCTGACGCCGATATCGCGCTGGACCACGCCGTAAACGCAGGGATCGATAGTCTACGGCGCGCGTTCCTGGACCTAAATTTCAGCGAAGGCCTGGACGCTTGGATGCGCGCCGTGTTTGCCTGTAACCAGTATGTCGATGAGCAAGCACCCTGGACACTGCGAAAGACCGATCCCGCGCGGATGGAGGCTGTGCTCATGACGCTCCTGCGCTCGGTTCGCAGCCTGGCGATCGCCGTACGACCGGTGGTTCCTACCGCGATCGACACGTTGCTCGATCAAATGGGGATCGCGGGCGATGCGCGGGACTATCAGGCTCTGTCGGACGTCACTTGGCTGGATGACTTGATCGCCAGCAACTTCCGTATTGCCCAGCCTGTGGGCGTCTTTCCAAGGCTGGAACTTCCCGAAGTCGCTCCGGTGGCCTGATGCTGATCGATTCCCACTGTCATCTCCAATACAAGGGTCTGATCGAGGATCAGGCCGCGGTGCTGGCCCGCGCCCGCGCCGCCGGAATTGGCGGTTTCCTGAACATCTCCACGCGGCAGAGCGAGTGGGACGCGGTGGTCGCCACGGCTGAGCGGGAACCGGACGTCTGGGCCAGTGTCGGCATTCATCCGCACGAGGCGGACGCCCATGCGGACCTCGGCGAAGCATCGCTCCGGGCTGCGACGGATCATCCCAAGGTCATCGGGATCGGCGAGACCGGGCTGGATTACTATTACGACAAATCGGACCGTGCGGTGCAGCAGGCCTTGTTCCGCATGCATATCCGTGTCGCTCGGGAAACAGGCCTGCCGGTGATCATCCATACGCGCGATGCCGAAGAGGATACCGCGCGGATCGTCGAAGAGGAAATGGCGACAGGACCATTTCCTGCCTTGATCCATTGTTTTACCGCCTCCTCGGAGTTCGGGGCGCGCATGGTGGACGCGGGGCTTTCCATTTCGCTTTCCGGTATCGTCACCTTCAGAAGCGCGAAGGACCTTCAAGCCACCGCCACGACGATCCCGGCTGACCGGCTTCTCGTCGAGACGGATTCACCGTTTCTAGCGCCGGTGCCCCATCGCGGCCGCAGCTGCGAACCCGCGTTCACGGCGGATACCGCCCGCTTCGTCGCCGAACTGCGTGGAGTATCCGAGGTGGAACTTGCCGAGCAGACGACCCACAATTTCTTCGCGCTGTTTCAGAAAGCCGCCGCGTGAAGGTCACTCTTCTTGGAAGCGGCACGTCGACAGGGGTGCCAAGGCTTGGCGGCGAGGAGGGTGTGGATTGGGGCCTGTGCGATCCGGATGACCCGCGCAACCGCCGTTCTCGCGTTTCGATCTTGGTGGAAAACGATGCTGGTAAGCGACTTCTGGTCGATACTTCACCCGATCTGAGAAGTCAGCTTCTGGCTTGCGAGATTGGCCGCATCGATGCCGTTTTCTGGACTCACGATCATGCCGACCACTGCCACGGTCTCGATGATTTGCGGCCATTGCGGTACGGTCGGGGTGGTCCGATCCCGGGCTATGCCGGCACCGAAACCGTACGGCGACTCCGTCAGCGGTTCGGATATGTCTTTGCCGGGCAGTACGGCTATCCGACAATCGTCGCACTGGACGATCTTCAGAACCTGCGCATTTGCGAGGGGTTCGGCATCGATCACTGCCAAATGCCGCATGGGCCTGCACAGTCGACCGCCTACCGCTTCGATTGCGATGGCAAGGCCATCGGGTACGCCACGGACTTCAGCGAAATCACGGACGACATGCTCGACGTCCTCGACGGGTGCGACATTTTGGTAGTCGATTGCCTGCGCCGCGAACCGCATCCTACACACGCGCACCTAGGCATGGCGCTCGAGCTCGCCGCAGCTACCCGAGCCGACCGCGCGGTGCTGACTCACCTTGATAAAAGCATGGACTATCAGACTTTGTCCGGCGAAGTTCCTGCAGGCGTACTCGTCGGCTTCGATGGGATGGTGCTTGTAGCATGACCGCCGGACTCATAGTTTCCCTCATCAGCATCTTTGGTGCGCTTATCCTCGTGACACGGGGGCAGCGATGGCGCCAAATGCCGAGAGGCAACGTCATTCGGTTGGCCTTGATATGGGTGGCGCTAATCGTGGGCGTCACGGCGATTGTCAGCGTTTTAGGTATAAGGGTGGCGCCGTAGACATGTGCCTTCCGCAGTCATCATTTTACATAATACAGATTATCTAACCTTGACGAGAGAAGTCGTGGCAACCCCTTTAGATCGTCTGATCGCCATCATGGCGCGATTGCGTGATCCGGTTTCAGGATGTGAATGGGATCGCGAGCAGACCTTTGCTACTATTGCGCCTTACACGATCGAGGAAGCCTATGAAGTCGCCGACGCGATCCAGCGGAGCGACATGTCGGACCTCCGCGAGGAGCTTGGTGATCTTTTGCTTCAGGTCGTATTCCACTCTCGCATGGCCGAGGAAGCCGGCGACTTCGGCTTCATGGATGTGGCGGCAGCGATCAGCGCGAAATTAGAGGCCCGTCATCCGCATATCTTCGGTACCGACAAACAGGCTGTCACTCAAACCCAGCGGTGGGAAGCCATCAAGGAAGCGGAGCGATCCGCCAAAGGCGCGTCCAGCGCGCTTGATGGTGTAGCCGCAGCCCTGCCGGCGTTGATGCGCGCCGAAAAACTGCAAAAACGCGCAGCGCGGGTCGGTTTTGATTGGCCCGATAGCGCCGGGCCGCGTGCCAAGGTTCTTGAGGAAATGGATGAACTGGCGCGCGCTGAAACCGCTGAGGAGAGGCTCTTGGAGGCTGGCGATCTGCTGTTCGCCGCAGTGAATGTGTTGCGCAAGGAAGGCATCGCGCCCGAAGACGCGTTGCGAGCGGCCAATGCCAAGTTCGAACGCCGCTTTCGGATGATGGAACAACAAGCGGCTGCCTCGGGCATCGAATTTCGTGATCATGGTCTGGAAGATCAGGAGGCGCTGTGGTTGCACGCCAAGACACTAGAGCGCGGAGAAACGCCCTAGCTCGCGGTCGCTCAGCCGCACTTGCAGGCGAACGACGGGGGTTTGATCGCCCTCGTCTATCGTCTCGGACACCACATGTCCGCGTGCGTGCAGGAAGGCCAGGCGTTCGCCGTCCTCGGCCGGAACGGCGAAACTGTAGAGCTTGGCTCCAGCCATCAGCTTTTCGCCCACTGTCGCCAGCAGCGTTTCGCAGCCGTCACCGGTCAGGGCCGAGATCGGCACGACGTCGCGATCACTCTTGTCAGAGATCAAGCCCGACAGTTCTTCGGCATGATCGGGATCGAGCAGGTCCCACTTATTCCAGATTTCCAAGATCGGGATGCCGCTCTCGCCACCCTTTTCCGGCTCGCCACCGTCCTCGGGAATCACGCCAAGGTCAGTGAGGATTTCCAGCACCTGCCGCTTCTGCGCCTCGGTTTCAGAATTAGCGATATCGCGAACATGCAGGATGATATCGGCGGCAGTCACCTCTTCCAAGGTGGCGCGGAATGCGGCGACCAATTGTGTCGGCAAGTCAGAGATGAAGCCGACCGTGTCGGACAAAATGGCCTTTTCCACACCCGGCAGCCGGATCGCCCGCATTGTGGGATCGAGCGTGGCGAACAACAGATCCTCGGCCATGACGTGCGCCCCGGTGAGGCGGTTGAACAAGGTCGACTTGCCGGCATTGGTATAGCCGACCAGCGCGACTACGGGCCAAGGTGCTTTCTCTCGACGATCGCGATGCAGTCCACGTGTGCGGCGCACTTGCTCTAGCTCGCGGCGGATGCGAGCCATGCGATCGCGGATCAGACGGCGATCGGCTTCGATCTGCGTTTCACCCGGGCCACCCAGGAAGCCGAAACCGCCACGTTGCCGTTCAAGGTGGGTCCAACTGCGAACAAGCCGTCCCGCCTGATAATCGAGGTGAGCCAGTTCGACTTGGAGGCGGCCTTCCGCCGTTGCCGCGCGTTCCCCGAAGATTTCAAGGATCAAACCAGTCCGGTCGATCACTTTGCGCTTGAGCTTTTCCTCAAGGTTGCGCTGCTGGATCGCGGACAGCGAGCCATCGACCACCACCAGTTCGGCCTCCGACTGCTCGCAGGCGATGGCGATGTTCTGAATCTGCCCTTCGCCAAACAGGGTTGCCGCCCTGGGCTCGCGGATCGGGATAGTGAAGGCATCGGCGATCTCCAGGCCGATGGCGAGCGCCAAGCCCTTACCCTCTTCAAGGCGCGCATCCGCATCCTGATCCCGGTTGGTCCGCATTTGCGGATATACAACAACGGCCCGCGCCCCGCGCGTGACCTCTCCCTGCAGTTCGTCGTTCAAAACAGTCCTGTCATTCCCGACTGACCGGGATCGCGCGTGCGATCCTCAGTCGTCGTCTTGTTCTTCTTCGTGTGACTGCAGATCGACCGGCGTGATCGGCTGAATCGTCGAGACTGCGTGTTTGTATGCAAGCTGCACGTAGCCTTCGCGTTCCAGCAGCATGCAGAAAAGATCGTAAGCAGCGATTCGACCCTGCAGCATCACGCCATTGACGAGGAACATCGTGACCTGAACACCAGCGCTACGCACGCTGGACAAGAACACGTCCTGCAGCAGGCGAACCTTCTTGGAGTTTTCAGACCCGAGCCCAAACTGGCGCGCATCGATCGGCGTGCTGGGCATGATGGTCGAGATTGCGTGCTTGTAGACCAATTGCGATTGCCCGTCGCGGCGCAGCAGGATCGAGAAGTTGTCAAACCACGTGACGATGCCCTGCAGCTTCACGCCCTTCACCAGAAACATGGTGACGGGTGTCTTGTTCTTGCGCAGCAGGTTAAGAAACTGATCCTGAAGGTTTTGCCCCTTGCCAGCAGGTGCCGAAACGGTCTCCGTTTCCGGTGCTTCGGGCGTTTCCGCCTTGGGACGAGCCGTGAGAGTACGCCCGCTCATAACTCACTCCTGTTGTTGGCGGCCGGTGTTACCGGCCGCAATCTGGCCAGCAGCTAGGCTGACCGTAATCTATGCATAATAGTATTTTGCTGCAGCGCAGTAAAGTCGCGAAACGTATGGTTCGCGTCGTTAACCCTCTTCGCCGTCAACCTCTCCCTCGCGCCGTTCTGACATGCCCAGGAGCTTGAGCTTGCGATGAAGGGCCGAGCGCTCCATCCCGATGAACGAGGCGGTTTTCGAGATATTGCCTGAAAAGCGACGGATCTGGACGCGCAGATATTCGCGCTCGAAGCTCTCGCGGGCTTCGCGCAACGGGGCGCTCATCATCACCGAGACACCGGCATCGCCGCCACCGCGGCTGTTGAAAATCTCCGGCGGGAGCATATCCGCTTCGATGCGGCCAAGCCGATCGCGCGGCGTCATGATCGCGGTCCGCTCCACCACATTGCGCAATTGACGCACGTTGCCCGGCCATTCGTAGGCCTGCAGCGCCGCCATGGCATCCGCCCCAACTTCGGGCGCCTCGACGCCCTGCTCGCTGGCAAAACGCGTGAAGAAATGGTCCACCAAAGGCGGAATATCCTCGCGGCGGTCGCGCAAGGCGGGCACGGTGACGGGCACGACGTTCAGCCGATAGAAGAGATCCTCGCGGAAGCGACGCTCGGCAATTTCCTTTTCCAGATCGCGCGAGGTGGAGGAGACGACCCGCACGTCGACTCGGATCTGCCGAGTCCCGCCCACGCGAACGAAGGCCTGGTCTGTCAGCACCCGAAGAATGCGCGCCTGCGTCGAGAGCGGCATGTCAGCAATTTCGTCGAAGTAGAGGGTGCCGCCATCGGCCGCTTCCAGCAGGCCGGGGCGCAACAAGCTGCCTTCCACTTCCTCACCAAACAGTTCCTGCTCGAAACGCTCGGGCGTGATCCGCGCCGAATTGACGGAGATGAATGCCTGCCCTGCCCGTCCGCTCCAGGAGTGGAGAAGTCGGGCGGCCACTTCCTTGCCGACGCCCGCCGGCCCGGTGATGAGCAGGCGGCTGCCGGTATTGGCAACCCGCTTCAGCGTCGCGCGTACCTGGTTGATCGCACTGCTGTTCCCCGTGAACTCCTCTGCGTTCGAGAAATCGTGCCGCAACTGCGCATTTTCGCGGCGCAGACGCTCGGTCTCGGTCGCGCGGGAAACGAGATGGATCAGCTTCTCGGCTTCGAACGGCTTTTCGATGAAGTCGACCGCACCGCGACTGATGGCGGCGACGGCGGTGTCGATGTTACCATGCCCGGAGAAGATGATCACGGGCAGTTCGGGCTCGCGGGCCTTGATCGCGTCTAGCACTTCAAGCCCATCCATCGCGCTGCCATGCAGCCAGACGTCGAGCAGCACCAACGAGGGGCGGCGCACATCCAATTCTGCCAGCGCGCTCTGACTGTCACCCGCAGTGCGGCACTCATACCCTTCGTCGCTGAGGACGCCGGCCACGAGTTCACGGATGTCGCGCTCGTCATCTACGATGAGGATTTCGATAGGCATCGCTTGGGTTTATCCTGCTGGTATTACTCAGCCGCTTCAGAAGTGCGGCCGTTGGCGAGCGGATCTACGGCGAACCGCATCGCCACTGTGGTCCCGCCACCTTGCGCGGCGGTGAACGTCATTTCGCCCCCGTGCTCTTCGACGATCTTGTTGACGATCGCCAGGCCCAGGCCCGTCCCCTTTTCACGCGTGGTGACGTAAGGCTCGATGATACGATCGCGGTCTTGCGGAAGGCCGATACCATTGTCGGTGATCGCCACGCGCACGGCACTTTCGAGGCCTTCGATGCAGACCTTGATGTGGCCGCGATATGGAACATCGCTTTCCGCTGCCGCTGTTTCCTTGACCTTGGCTTCGACCGCCTCGACCGCGTTCTTCAGGACGTTCGTCATCGCCTGACCGAATTGGTGGCGATCGCAACCGATGATCGGGATATCGCCCTTGGCCTCAAACTCGAAGGTGATGTCCGGGCGGGCGACCTCCTGCAGGAACAGCGCCTGGCGTGTGAGCGCCATCGGGTCTTCCGCGCGGAAAATCGGCTTGGGCAGCCGCGCGAAGGACGAGAATTCGTCCACCATCTTCCGCAGATCGCCGACCTGTCGAATGATCGTGCGAGTCAGGTCCTCGAACAGCTCGGGATCCTGCGTGATCTGTTTGCGATAGCGTCGGCTCAGGCGCTCTGTCGCCAGCTGGATCGGAGTGAGCGGATTCTTAATTTCATGTGCGATGCGGCGGGCGACATCGGACCAGGCGGCCTGGCGCTGATCGAGCAGCTGGCGGGTGATGTCCTCGAACGTGATGACGCGGCCCGTGGCGTCGCGGGCGATCTTCACCGCCAGCGTCAGGAGCTCGCCGTTCTTGTTGTACTGAACGATGCCGCTAGGCTTCCCGCTGTCGATCAGGCTGGCCAGAGGTGGTGCGAGTTCCGCCAGCGGCAAGCCCAGCGGACCCGGCACCGATCTATCGAGCAACAGCGATTGCGCCGTGCTGTTCATCAGCTGCACCGTGCCGTTCGCATCCACCGAGATGATGCCGGATGTGACCGATTCCAGCACCGCTTCGATAAA
>NZ_CAXYKL010000195.1:0-3054 GCF_964277725.1 uncultured Novosphingobium sp.
ACCGTGCATGCCATCGGTGCGGGCATCAGCTTGATCGAAGTTCAGCAGAATTCCGACATTACCTATCGCCTGTACGACTACGGCCGCCCACGCGAGCTGCATCTGGAAGAAAGCGTGGCCATCGCCAAGGGCGAGCCCTACGCGGACAAGTGGAAGGGCCGCGCGCCCGAGGGCACTTCGGTCAACCTGGTGCCCGGTCCTCTATTCACGCTGGATCAGGTTTACGGCAGCCCGGATGACGCCACCGTCAATCGCTATAATGGCGCGCTTCTGGTGATCCCGCGTGAAGGCCCGGTGCATGTCGCCGGTCGGGAAATCGCACCCGGCAGTTGCGCTCTGGCGGATAGCCTGGACGACGTGGCCTTCGCCAGTTCCGGCCTTTGCCTGTTGGCCGCACCCTGCCGCTGACAAGCAGTGAGGGGGCGGCATCGCGGCTTCCCTCGCCGGGCAGGCATGGTAACGCCCCCATTTTAGACGCAACAAGTCTTGCAACACTTATCGCGCTGGCTGGTGAGGCATGCCAAGGGTAAGGGGCCGGCGATCGTAGCCGCGACCCGGTTGTCCAACGACAACGAACGCGCCTATCTGAACGCCGCGCGTCAGCAGGGTTGCCAGGCGGCGATCCGCTTCAGATCGCGCGAAGTGCTGGCGATCCAGCTGTACTGCCCGCCTGCGCAATCTTGAACGCAGCCAGGCAAGCCGATCAGATTATGTCCGCCACGCCCTCCAGCGCGTCCTTCAGCTTGGCGAGGGCTTGGGCCTTTAACTGGTGGACGCGCGGAATGGAGACGTCCAGCACTTGCGCGATCTCGGCAAGGTTCAGCTCCTCCACGAAGTAGAGCGAGACGATCAGCCGCAGTCGTTCGGGTAGCGCTCCGATCGCGGCGACCACCGCTTCGCGCGTTTGCTCATCCTGCAGCAGCGTCAGGCTGTCCGGGTTCTGATCTGCGAAGGCGCTGTCCTGGTCTGAATAGACCTCGTCGATGGAATCGAAGCGCAGTGGCTGACTGGTGTCGCGCAGCAGGGCGAGATGCGCTTCCTCGATTCCCATCGCGGCGGCAAGTTCGTGGCCAGCGGGCTCACGGCCCAGCTTGCCGCGCAATTCGGCTTCCTTTTCGCGTAGCAGGCGCGCGCGTTCGGTCGCCCCGCGAGACATCGGCACGGTGCGACGGATGAGGTCCACCATCGCCCCGCGCACGCGCATCTTGGCATAGGCGGCAAAGCCATCCTCGCTGGGTCCGGCATGCTTTTGCGCGCATTCGGTCAGCGCGACGAGCCCGGCCTGAACCAGATCCTCCAGTTCGATGCCGGGACGGCCCGTGCCGTTGACGTGCCACGCCAAGCGGCGGACCATCGGCAGGAAACGGCGGACCCGGTCGGCGACTTCGCCTTGATAGGCGCCGGCGATCTTGCGCGGGGAGGCGAAAGGCGATTGGTCTAGCTTCATGCGGCCATGTCCAAAGGTTCGATGATCTGGGGATCGGGGAGAGCGTGGGGCGCAGGCGCAGGCGCGCCGATGACGTCCACCACTTCGATGGGTTGCGTGGGCGGCAGCTCGGAGATCGAGATGACGAGGCAGGAGGGCGCGCGCAGGCGCAGCAGCGCGGCCAGCACCTTGCGGGCGCGGGGCTGCACCACCAGCGCCAGCGGCGAGGCGTTGGGCCCGCGCGAGGCGCCCAGCATGGCGACATGCTCGCCAATCATGCGGGCAAGATCAGGTTCGATCACCGGCTGGCCGGTCACCGGATCGTGCATGCCCTGCACGATCGACTGCTCCAGCGAGGCATCGAGGGTCAGCACCGGCAGCCGCTCATGCGGGGGGCAGATGCGACCAACGATCAGCGAGCCGAGATCGGCGCGGACCAGTTCGACCAGGCGATCGTGGTCTGCGGTCTGCATCACCCCACGGCTGAGCGACGCGAAGATCGGCAGCGGATGGCCGATGGGAATGCCATCCTCCAGCAGGGCGCGCATGACGCGGGTGATCGCGGCCAGGCTGAGCGGTGCGGGATGGATCGTCTCGATCAGGCCCGCCGAATGCTCCTTCACGCCATCGATCAGCGCCTTCACCTCGTCCGGACCCAGCAGGTCCTGCGGGCGTTCGGCCAGTAACTGGTTAAGGTGAGTGGCGATCACGGTGCCGGCGTCCACGGTCAGGAAGCCCTCGGCTACCGCATGATCGCGCGCGGCGGGATCGATCCAGAGGGCCGGGCAGCCGAAGCTGGGATCGCGCGTGGCTTCGCCGGTCAGGGTATGGGTAGGCCGCGCCTCTCCGGCGTCGATCGCCAGGATGCGGTCCGCCCGGATGGTGGCGCCGCCCAGGATCACGCCGCCCAGCACGATGCGATAATCGTTGGGGGCCATGTCCAGCGCGTCGCGCACACGGAACTGCGGCACGATGAAGCCGAACGTCTGAGACAACTGCTTGCGCACGCCGGTGATCCGCGCGACCAGGGGGGAGCCCTTGCGCTCGTCCACCAGCTGCACCAGTCCATAGCCCAGCTCGATGGTGACGAGAGTGTGGTCCGACACGTCCTCCAGCACGATGCGGCCGGGATCGGGTGCTTCGGCGACGATCGGCTCCACCACCACGACCGGGCGGTTCGCGCGCTTGCGCAAGGCGTGCCAGATCCACGCGGCGATACCGGCGGCGGGCAGGAAGATCACTTGCGGCATCGCCGGGATGCAGCCGATCGCGGCCAGCACCACCGCCACCGGCAACCAAGTGCTGGGCGTAGCGAACTGGCCGCCGATCTGGCCGGCAAGGTCGCGGCTGTCGGAAACGCGCGTGACGATGACGGCGGCAGCGATCGAGAGCAGCAGCGACGGCACCTGCGCCACCAGCGCGTCGCCGATGGCCAGCGTGATATAGTGCTGCGCGGCTTCCCCGGCGGAAAGGCCGTGGCTGATCATGCCCAGGCAGAAACCGGCGACGATGTTGACGCCAAGGATCAGCAGCGCGGCGACGGCATCGCCCTTCACGAACTTGCTGGCACCGTCCATCGAGCCGTAGAAGTCCGCCTCGGTCGCCACTTCGCGGCGGCGGGCCTTGGC
>NZ_CAXYKL010000196.1:0-52375 GCF_964277725.1 uncultured Novosphingobium sp.
GCATATGGGGACTGGATGGGGCATTGCCGCATCCGGCATCGCGATGCTGCTGGTGACTGCGATCGGCCGCAAACTGCGAATTGCTGATCCCGGCGCTGTCAGCGAGACAGAGGTCAAGCAGATGGCGCACCCGGAAGAGGTGCTTGGTCTAACCGGTCGCAGCGGTCCCATCCTCGTCGAGATAGACTATGGCGTCGACCCCGAGAAAGCGCGCCAGTTTTATGAACTCATGCAGGATGTGGGTCAGTTCCGGCGACGCAACGGCGCGTATCAATGGTCGCTTGCGCGTGATGTCGGCGACGGGTCTGCCTGGGTCGAGCGGTTCAGTTGCCCCACTTGGCACGACTATCTGCGGCAGCGCGATCGCATGACTGCGCAGGATCGTCTGGTCCATGAACTCGCGCTGGAAGTGACCCGGACCGGACAAGTGGAACGCGTGCGCCGGTTTCTGGAACGACCTACAGGTTCGGTGCGCTGGCGTTCTGAAAGTCGCGATCCCGGCGTATTGGTGCCCTTCAGCCCAACCTCTGGCTAAGCACGCAAGAGCGAAGGGCGGTTAGTTTGGGAGATACGCGTATGTCCTCGTCTGCCATTCCGATCGCGCGATGCGCACCCAATTTTCGCGACGTAGGAGGGCTTGCCGCAGGCGGGGGTAGGACGGTGCGGTGCAACGTACTCTATCGTTCGGAACACCTTGCCCCGCCAGAGCAAGACGCAGCAGTCCTGGCGGCACTGCGCATTCACAGCGTGATTGATCTTCGCAGCGACCGTGAAAGGGCCCGGGCGCCGAATGCATGGCTGCATGCCCAAGGTGCCCGGATCCACGATTTCGATGTCACGGCAGACTTCCGCGCCCATGCCATGCCGCACCAAGCTCTGCTTGACGATCCCGGGGAGGGCGGTGCGATCGTGATGATGACCAGCACCTATCGGGAGCTGCCTCACGCCGCCGGCAAGGCGCTGGGCGAGGCGGCCGGTCTTGTCGCGCGTGGCGAAACGCCGTTGTTGGTCCATTGCACGGCGGGCAAGGACCGGACGGGATTTTTATGCGCGATGCTGCTGATCGCGGCGGGCGTTTCACCCGATGATGCCATGGCCGATTATCTGGCCAGCGAAGGCCGGGTGCATCCCCAGGTTCATTTATCTACCAAAGCGGTGATGGCGGATGTCGGCATCGACGCGAGCGATGCGATGCTACGTGTGTTGGGCGGCGTCCGGCGCGAATTCCTCCAAACGTCGCTTTCGGAAATTGATGCCGCGTTCGGAAGCATCGACGCTTACCTGACGCATGTGGGCGTTGACCGCGCCGCGGTACGGGCTGCTCTGGTAAATTAAAACTTGAACGCCGCTGCGGGGCTGTCGCGCCACTCTGCAAGGTCCGTCGGGGTATCGATATCACAGGCCAAGCCTGCTGCAGTGACGATCGTACAGGCATTCCCTGCTTCTCGTTGATGAAACATCAGGCTGCCTGCGCCGAAATGGAATGCGAACGGTCTATTGTCGGCGATGGCGATTGCGTTTGTGCCGTTCCCATGGCGATCCGGGGCGATGGCGCAGCCGGACGATGCGGCGGCGTCCAACAACGCCTGAACCTCTTCCCCCGTCAGGCTCGGCAAGTCGGCATGAATGATCGCGAACGGGCCAGGGGCCAACACGGCACGTGCCAGGGCCAGTTCCATGTTGAGGCCGCGACCATGATCCTCCAGCCAGCCATGGCCGGCTGCGCTGGCGCGGGGCGAAAGCAGGATCACGCGGGCGAGAGGGCGCGCGATGCGACAAACGTGCTGCATCCACTGTTCGGTCAGGCGAACTCGCTCTGCTTTGGATACCGCGCCGGCCAGGCGTTGCTTGCGGTCGTCGGCCGCCTTGAACGGAATGACCAGGTTCCAATTCATCGCATGGTGTCTGCCAGAGCCAGCGCAGCTTTCGCAACGCGCACCTTGTCCGCCAGGCTGTGCATCAGCGTATCCGCATGGCAGACGACGATACCTTCGGGCAGGGCGATCGACGGGTCATCCCGCTCGTCCACCAGCATCGCGTCGATGATGTCGCCGTAGAATTCGGCCACGGCGCAGGCATTGTGCGCCAGGCCCAGCTCAGTCATGATCTTGCTGGTGGGACCTTTTACAGCCTGCCCGCCGACCAAGGGGGATACCGCTACCACTGGCGCGTCGGTCTGGCGCAGGGCGTCGGCGATCCCCGGCACGGAAAGGATCGGCGCGATACTGAGAAAAGGGTTCGATGGCGCAATGATGACCGCGCGATTGTCCGGATCGGTGATGGCCGCCACCACATTCTTGGCAGGCTTCGCGTCGGCCTCACCCATAAACGAGATGTCGCGGACGATGGGGGCGCAGCGCTTCTCGACGAAGTAGCTCTGAAAGGGCAGATCGCCCTCATCTGTGTGAACGATAGTGGCCAAGGGCTGGTCCGTCATCGGCAGCACGCGCATCGTGATGCCCCAGCTTTGCGCGAAGCGCCGCGTGATATCCGACAGGCTTCGGTCATCGCGTAACGCCTGCGTGCGAAGCACGTGCAGCGCCAGATCGCCATCACCCAGATTGAACCAATCGGGCGCGCCGAGGGACTTGGCGGCGTCCATGAACGACCAGGTTTCCCCGTCACGCCCCCAGCCTTGCGCGGCGTTGGCCTTGCCCGACAGGGTGTAGAGCAAGGTGTCAATATCGGGAGAGATGCGCAGCCCCATGTGCTCGAAATCGTCGCCGGTGTTGACGATCGCGGTGATTTCGGCGTCCAGCCCGGCATGCGCCATCCCCAACGCCAGCTTCGCGCCGCCGACGCCGCCTGTCAGGATCACGACCTTGCCGCCTTGGGCCGGGCTTTCTGTCATCGGAACAGGTCCTCGGTGATGGGGCGGACCAATGCCTTTGCAGGCGCATCCGGTGCGGACCATGACAGACCGCGAACATAGACGGCGGGGATGCCCTCTGCGGCCTCGCCCGCGACAAGGCCGGCCGCGCTGGCGATCATGTCAGCCAGTGCCACTTGCGTCACCATCAACAGGCGCCCGTCACGATCGATATCTCCGCGCTGATCGATGATGGAGGGCAGCCCGGCCGCGCCGATCGCCACATTTACCGTGCCCATGCGCCAGGGGCGGCCAAAGCTGTCGGATATGACGATGGCCGGTGCGTGCGCGAAGCGGGTGGCGAGCGTGGTGTGCAGGGCGAGGGCAGACGCGTCGGCATCCTCTGGCAGCAACAGCACTTTTTCGGCATTCCCCTTGCCAAGGTTGGAGCGATCGATCCCGGCATTCGCCATGACATGGCCGCTATGATGACGCGTCACCAGAACTTGCGGCGTTGCGCGGATGATGGCGGAGGATTCGCGCAGGATCAGCTCGATCACGCGGGCATCGCGAGCGGTGTCCGCCGCCATGGCCAGCGCCTGCGGACCGGGCTCGACAGTGGCAAGATCGACCATGCGACCTTCCGCCTTCGAGACGATCTTCTGTGTGACGACGAGCACGTCCTGCGGCTGCGGTTCGATGCCAGCAGCCGTCACGGCATCGGCAAGAAGGGCGGCCAGATCCGCCCCCTCGCTCACTTCCGGCAAGCCATGGAGCGGGTGAAGCTCCAGCATTCGTCTTGGCCTATTCTGCGGTGTGTAGGCGCGTCAGCCGAATGCCGGCGCCATCGGCGGAATAGGTCTTGTTGATGAAGATCAGCACCGAGGTCAGCGCTTCGGCTGCCGCCGAGTTCGCCAGCGCACCAGCATGGATACCGCGCATGCCCATGAGTTCGGCGAGTGCTACGATCCGTTCACGCGCAGCTTTCTCGTCGCCGAAAATCAGCACGTCGCAATCGATCTCCTCATCGGTGATCAGCTTGTGTGCCGCCACGTTGTGGAAGCCGCTGACTATGCTGACGCCTTCACCCAGAATCGCCTGCGCGCGTTGCGCGGCGCTGCCCTCCTTCGGCAGCTGTACGCGCATCACCTTGGGCGGCACCAGCGGCACCGTGGTATCCACCACCAGCTTTCCTGCAACGTGGGGAGCGATCTCGCGCAAAGTCGCCTCATGCGCGGAGAATGGCACGGTGACGATGACGATATCCGCTCCGCGCGCGGCGTCGGCGTTGGCCATGCCGCGAGCGTTGTGACTCAGAGCTTGCGCTGCGTTTTCGGCGCTTTCAGCCGTACGCGAGCCGATGATCACGTTGCGTCCGGCCATGGCGAGGCGGCGCGCAATCGCTGAACCGAGATTGCCCGTGCCGCCGAGGACGGCGATGACTTCAGAGGTATTCTCGAAGCTATTCATGCGAGTTCGACCAATCCTTGGTTTACGTAGAGGGTAGAGCGGCGTTGCGCAGTTCGGTTCGCAGCGCGTGCCATGGCGGCCATCGCGTTGGGATCACAGATCTGGCCGTGCTGGCCGCCGGCGGAGCGCGTGATGGATTCGTCCATCAAGGTTCCGCCCATGTCGTTTACTCCCGCACCCAGCAACCGCGTCACGCCGTCAGGGCCCAGCTTCACCCAGCTGGCCTGGATATTGGTGATGAGCGGATGCAGGACGAGGCGGGCAATGGCGTGCATCATCAGCACCTCGCGGGCGCTGGGACCAGAGCGGGACAGGCCCTTGCGGGCGATCGGTGCACCCATGTGAACGAACGGCAACGGCACGAACTCGGTAAAGCCGCCGGTTTCCGCCTGAAGGTCACGGATCGCCAGCAAGTGCCGCGCCCAATGATCGTAGCGGTCGACATGGCCGAACATGATCGTGGCGGTGGATCGTAGGCCGACGCCATGGGCGGCACGCATCACCTCCAGCCATTGCGCGGTCATCAGCTTGTCGGGGCAGATAACCGCGCGCACTTCGTCGTCCAGGATTTCCGCCGCGGTGCCGGGCAGGCTGGCAAGACCCGCGTCGCGCAGCCTCGTGAGGTAATCGGGCAAGCTGAGACCCAAGGTCTGCGCGCCGTGCGTAACTTCTAACGGCGAGAAGGCGTGCACGTGAAGGTCCGGCGCGGCATCCTTCACCGCTCGCACGACGCTCAGATAATAGTCCCCGTCGAACTCCGGGTGGATGCCGCCCTGCAGGCAGACTTCGGTAGCCCCCCGCTGCACCGCATCGACCGCGCGCTCCGCCACTTCGGCCAATGGCAGGCGATAGGCCGGGCCGCGTTCCGATCGCGTGCTCCCCTTGGAAAAGCCGCAGAAGCCGCATTTGTAGAGGCAGATGTTGGTGTAGTTGATGTTGCGATTGATCACGTAGGTAGCGACATTGCCGCGCGTTTCGTACCGTAGCAGGTCGGCACCCTTCGCGATCCGGGTGATGTCGCCGCCCTCCGCACTGAACAGCGTGACGATGTCAGCCTCTGGCAGCCGCTCGCCTTTTGCGGCTCTGGCGATGATCGTCTCGATTTGCGCTGACAAGGCGGTATCGCCGATGGGCAAATCGAAAGGCATGGTTTGGGCGATGCCGGGGCGCCATCCGTCCACCACGGGCAACCCACGCGCATCGACGACTTCGCGAACTCGGCGGCGCAGCGTCGGATCCAGCCATGTGTCAGGCTGCTGGGCAAAGTGTGGCCCGATCGCCAGGCGCTGTTGCAGGACGCGGCCCGTACGCGCCGTCAGCGTTTCCAGCAGTTCCAGTTGCGGCCAAGGCGCTTCCGGATTCACGTGGTCCGGCGTGACGGGCGAGACGCCGCCCCAGTCGTTCACGCCTGCGCGGAGCAGTTGCACGAAGCTTTCGGGCTCATGCAGGTTGGGCGGCGCCTGGATCGTCATCCGCGCGCCCAGGATCAGCCGGGCTGCGGCGATGGTCCAGAGATGCTCCTCCAGCGAAGGTTCCGAGTGATGAGCCATTCTGGTGTCAGGCTTGGCTCGGAAGTTTTGGATGATGACTTCTTGGATATGGCCATAGCGGGCGTGAAGATCGCGAATGGCGACCAGGGCCTCAATCCGCTCCATCCGGGTTTCGCCGATGCCGATCAGCAGTCCGGTAGTGAAAGGCACGGCGGCGCGGCCCGCCTCCTCGATCGCAGCCAGGCGCAGGGCGGGGGCCTTGTCTGGCGAGCCGTGATGCGGGCCGCCTGGCTCCGTCAAACGAACGCTGGTGCTTTCCAACATCAGTCCCATGGAAGCGGAAACCGGGCGCAGCGCTGCGTAGTCCTGTGCATCCATTAGGCCTGGATTCAGGTGAGGTAGCAAGTTGGTTTCCGCCAGGACATCCGCCGCGCACTGGCGCAGGTAGCCCAGCGTGCTGGCAAAGCCCATGTCGGACAAGGCGTCGCGCGCGGCATTGTAACGCGCCTCTGGCTGATCGCCCAAGGTGAACAGCGCCTCGCGGCAACCCATGGCCTCACCCGCCCGCGCGATCGCCAGCACCTCGTCCCGCGTCAGGTAAGGCTTGATGTGGCGGGGCGTGGTGGCGAACGTGCAGTAGTGGCAAACGTCGCGGCACAACTGGGTGAGCGGAATGAAAACCTTGCGCGAATAGGTGACGAGCGCGCCAAATCCCGACAGCGTCAAAGCCTCCGACGCCGCCAGCATTTCTGTCAGCGGCATCGCCTCGAGCGCGGCAACCACCTCGGTCGCCGTCGCGCCGGTCATGGCGGCGATCGTACCGGGACGCTGCATCAGCATGTGCCATCTTTGCAGGAGTGGAGGGCCGCGTTCCCGGAGCCGGTTGTTTGATGCGTCGTTCTTATCATCGTGGCCTCTCTCAACCCGGCGCGGTGCGGCATCCCGGCTTCCCTGTCACCCGGCCGGCATGTCGCGCGCTGGTCGCGACATGCAGATGAGATGGAAGAAGGGATCAGCGGCCTTTCCAAACACCGGGACGCTTCTCGACGAACGCGGTCATGCCTTCCTTCTTGTCCTGCGTGGCGGTCAGGATCTGGAACAGGCGCCGCTCGGTCAGCAGGCCTTGCGCCAGATTGGTTTCGAACGCGATGTTGACCATTTCCTTGTTCACCATTGCAGCCATTGGCGGCATCGCGGCGATGGCCTGCGCCGTCTTCAGCGCCTCTGCCACCAATTGATCGGCGGCAACGATGCGCGAGACGAGGCCCGAGCGCTCCGCTTCAGCTGCGTCCATATTGCGGCCGGTCAGGCACATCTCCATCGCCTTCGCCTTGCCCACGGCGCGCGTCAGACGTTGCGATCCGCCCATGCCCGGCGCGACGCCGAGCTTGATCTCGGGCTGGCCGAACTTCGCGGTATCGGCTGCGATGATGAAATCCGCCATCATCGCCAGCTCGCATCCGCCGCCCAGCGCGAAGCCGGCGACGGCAGCGATCCAGGGCTTGCGCGTGGCGACGACGCCAGTCTGCCAACCGGAGAAGAAGTCTTCCAGGAAGAAGTCCGCCGCGTCCTTGTCGACCATCTCCTTAATGTCCGCTCCGGCCGCGAACGCCTTTTCACCGCTTCCGGTCAACACCGCGCAGCGTTGTGTGACATCGGCGTCGTAGGCGTTGAACGCCGCTGTCAATTCCGTCAGCACCTGGCTGTTCAGGGCATTGAGCGCCTGCGGCCGATTGAGCGTTATCAGCGTAACGGCACCCTGCTGCTCGACCAAGATGGTTTCGTACGTCATGATAATCGCTCTTCTTGCTCCACTATCGCTTGCGCTTATATAGCGCCGTCGTTGACCGCAAGCGCATGGCTGATTTTGCGGTGAAGAGACGCCTCTCATAGGTTTAGCGGAACGAAGATGCCAAGCCCGGAAGGCGGGTCTTGGGCAGTCCGGTGGCTTCTTATCATAACCATCATGCATTTGATGTGTTTAGAGGGGACTTGCATCAGTGTGCTGATCGTTGCCCTGTCAGCACGTTGCCGCCTCGCCGGCGATCGTGGTGATATTGCGCATCCCGGCGAGGAACATGCCAAGACGATTTGGCCGACCACGGGAGATGGCACGCAATGACAATGACAGTGAAGTTGAACGATGGCCATGTGATGCCCCTGTTGGGGCTGGGCGTGATGCAGATCGCGGACGACGATACGCCCCGGGCGATGCGCCAGGCGGCGGACCTGGGCTATCGCCTGTTTGATACAGCACCGGTCTATGGCAACGAAGCGGGAACCGGTCGGGGCGTACGCGAATGTGGCCTGCCGCGCGAAGACGTGTTCGTCACCACGAAGCTGTGGAACACCCGCCAAGGCTATGACGAGGCGTTGCGGGCCTTTGATGAAAGCCAAGCTGCGCTCGGGCTGGACTATGTCGATCTGTACCTGATCCACTGGCCGGTTCCGCATCGTAACCTCTACCTTGATAGCTGGAAGGCTTTGATCCGGCTGCGTGACGAAGGTCGGGTGCGTTCGATCGGGGTATCGAATTTCATGGTCGAGCATCTCGATCATATCGTGGCCGAGACAGGCGTGGCGCCGGCGGTCAACCAGATCGAATACCATCCGGCCTGGCAGCAGCGCGAAGCCGCCGAACGCGGGCGCGCCCATGCCACGGTGACGCAAGCGTGGAGCCCGCTGGGCCGCGGGCCGATCTTGTCTGATTCGCGGGTCGTGGAGGCAGCGGCCCGGATCGGCTGCACCCCGGCCCAGTTGGTGCTGCGCTGGCTGACGCAATCGGACATCGCCGCGATACCCAAGGCTTCCGGCGAGGCGCACATGCGTGAAAACCTGGAAAGCTTGAAACTGGAACTGGATGCTTCCGCGATCGCACTTTTGGATGGGATGCACGATGTGGCCGGACGGATCGGCCCCGACCCTCACGTTTTCGAGAACTTGGTACGGTGATGCCGCTGGCGACGAGCCAGACGGTTCGTCGCTAATAGATCCGATTATCACATGGGCGTAGTCCATTCGGAACAGAACCCGTTGACCAATTCCTGAAAACAGCGTCTAAGGCGTTCTTCTTAATTTGAGCGACGGAGCACGTCGCCGACCTTGAGAGGAACGTCGATGACCGATGCTGACGCCGTGCCGGCCGCGCTGAGCGCCATGTTCGGACTGACCGGCAAGGTTGCGCTGGTCACGGGCGGGGCGGTCGGCATGGGGAAGGCGTGCGGCTTGGTCCTGGCGGCGGCGGGTGCCACGGTTGTGCTGGCTGACGATGCGGATCGTATCGCATCTCTCGCCGATCTTCCCAGCACCGTTTCCCTCGCTACTATCGACATAACGTCACCAGCCTCAGTCGAGCAGGTGGTGAGCGATGTCGCCAAGGCGCACGGCGGGATCGATATCCTGATCAATGGCGCGGTGGTCAATCACAACAAGCCGCTGCTGGATATCGATGCCGAGGAGTGGGACCGGGTCCAGGCGGTGAACCTCAAGGGTGCGTTTCTGATGATCAAGGCGGTGATACCGCATATGCGCAATCGCGGCGGCGGCCGGATCATCAACATTACCACGATGGGCAGTGTCCATCCGGTGCTCAACGGCAACGGTGCCTATTCCGCGTCACGCGCGGGACTCAACCAGCTGACTCGCAATGTCGCGCTGGATTTTGCTTCCGATCAGATCACGGCCAACGCCGTCCTGCCGGGCGCGATCCGCACCGAAACGATCAATCCCGATTTCCGGCCCACCGGTCCCGGTGCGGACATGACCCGCCACGTCGGCGGATTCGGCGTGCCCGAGGATGTGACCGGGCTGGTGCTCCTGCTGGCCAGTCCGGCGGGACGATACATTTCAGGTCAAGCGATCGCCGTGGATGGCGGCTTCCTGATCGGCTGATTACAAAGGACAAGAACGATGACGATCGCTCAGGATGTAATCTACTCGCTTTATACCATCCCCGATAAGGTCGCGATCGTGACCGGGGCCGGCTCCGGGATCGGGGAAGCCACCGCTACGCTGATGGCTCAGGCAGGCGCCAAGGTCGTCGTCGCCGACCTGATCGAGGAAGAGGCGCGGCGCGTCTCCGATGCGATTGTCGCCGCCGGTGGCCAGGCCATCGCGATCAAGGCCGATGTCTCCGAGGAGATTGATGTGCAGGCCATGGCCGCGCGCACGGTGGAAACGTTTGGCGGGATCGACATTCTCGTCAACAACGCGGCCTATCGCCCCAAGGCCGACTTCTTCGAGATGGCGGTCGAGGATTGGGACAAGATGCACGCGGTCAACACGCGCGGCACGTTCCTGTGCTCGCGCGAAGCGATCAAGGTGATGCGCTCGCAAGGCAAGGCGCGCGGCGGGGCGATCGTGAACGTTTCCACCATCGGCACCGCGCTGCCCACGATCGTCAACAACGTGCATTATGATAGCTCCAAGGCAGGTATCAACTCGATCACCAAGAGCACGGCCAGCGAATTTGCCGCCGATGGCATCCGGATCAACGCGGTGATGCCGGGCGGCGTCGATTCCGGTGGATCACGCAAAATGCGCGAGGATCCGTCGATGAACCTGCCGATGCGGGGCCCGATCATGATGCCCGGACGCTTGCTGCTTGGTGTCGCCCAGCCCATCGAGCTGGCCAGCGCCATCCTGTTCCTCGTCAGCCCCGCCTCCAGCTACATGACCGGGCATATCATGGCGGTTGACGGCGGATATCTGGTGGGATGACCGAGATGATAGGAGCTACGCAAGGTAGCAAGCTGGATGTCGAGCCCGTTTTCGATACGGTTGAGCGCCCCCCCCATGTCGCGCCAGAACTGGTGGTCGATTTCGATTACCATGCGCCGATCCCGGACGGGGAGGATAACTACACGGTCCTCTCCCGCCTGCAGCAACACGGCCACGATATCTTGTGGACCCCGCGCAACGGTGGCCACTGGATTACCACGCGTGGTGAGGATATTCGCTGGGTCCAGGAGAACTTCGGGATTTTCAGCCATGAAGTCTTCACCATCCCGCGTGGTACTTCGCGGATCATCATGCCCCCGCTGACGGTCGATCCGCCACTTCATGCGCGCTATCGCGCCGTGTTGAACCCGTTCTTCACGCCAAAGAAAGTCGCGGTGCTTAAGGAAAAGGCCAGCGAACTTGCCATCGATCTGATCGAAAAGATCGCGCAGCAGGATCGGTGCGAGTTCGTATCGGAATTCGCCAGCGTTTTTCCTGTGATCATGTTCCTGGGTATCGTCGATCTTCCGTTGGAGATGCGCCAGGACTTCCTGGACTGGGCGCATACCTTCATGCTGGGTGAAACCCAGGCCGAGCGCGATTCCGGCTTGGGCAAGGTCCTGGGATACCTGAATAAGGTAACGCAGGAACGGTACGCCAATCCCGGCACGGACCTGATGAGCGCGATTGCCGCCTGGCGGGACAATCCGCGTTTTCAGGGTGAGAACGAAGTGCAGGGCATGGCTGCGCTGATCTACTTCGGGGGCCTGGACACGGTCGCCTCCGCGATCAGCTTCATGATCCGCCATCTTGCCAAGAATCCCGGACACCGCCGCCGTATTCTGGAAGACCCCGCGATCATTCCGCGCGCCGCCGAAGAGTATCTGCGGCGCCACGGCCTCTCGAACACCGGCCGCCTGATCATGTCCGACGTGGAGCGCAAGGGTGCGACGATGAAGGCGGATGAGATGATCATGGTGCCGATCGGGTGCTCCAGCATTGATGATCGGCTGTACAAAAACGCGATGGACGTCGATTTTGATCGGCCCGAACTGATGACCGAAAGCGGGATACCCACGCACAATACTTTCGGAAATGGTCCTCACAAATGCGTGGGCGCACCGCTGGCGCGGGCCGAATTGCAGATCGTTTTGCAGGAATGGTTGCCGCGCATCCCGGATTTCCGCCTTGATCCCGAAAAGCCCGTCCGCATTCACATGGACTCGGTCCCGGGCATCGAGGAGATGCATCTCCTGATCGGTAAGGAGTGAGCCGCGTGGCACAATGCTTCCTGCCATTGGGTGGCTTCTATCAGTTTGGCTACGTCACTCGCGATCTCGACGCCGCGGTGGTGACCCTGGCTGAACAATTCGGCGTGACGCGCTATCGTCGCAAGCGAAGCTCGGAGTGGATGGAAGCGGTTCACGCCTGGGTCGGCGATAGCCAGATCGAAGTCCTGCAACTCGGGCCAGGCGCGCCGGAGATGTACCATGATTACGTCCCCGAAGCCGCCGGTGAGTTGCGGCTGCAGCATCTGGGACGGCGCGTGGAAACGATGGAGGATTGGCGGGCGCTGGAACAGGCGATTGCGAAGGGCGGCTTTGACACGCCGATGAATGCTTCGGCGATGGATGGACAACTGCGGGCGATCTACGTCGATACGCGAAGGCTGCTCGGTATCTATAGCGAGTACGTTCACTTCGCCGGGGATGCCTTGCGCATTTATGACGATGTTCCCCGCAACGATCCTGCCCGCTGATACCTGGTTTTTTGGAGATGACGATGATCGCCGAGGCCGACCTTACACTTCTGCCAAAACCCGTGTTGATGATCGGTGATCGTCAGCTGGAAAGCGCCAGCGGCGGCACGTTCCAGCATATCTACGCGGCGACCGGCAAGCCCACCGGCAATATCCCCCTGGCGGGCGTGGCGGAGATCAACGAGGCTGTCGGCGCCGCGCGCCGCGCCGCGCCGCTCTGGGCCGACATGCCGCGCAACGAACGCCGCGATGCGCTGATCCGGTTGGCTAACCTGCTGCGGAAGAATGCCGGGGAACTGGCAGGCATCGGCACGATCGAAAACAGTATCCCGATTACCATCCAGTCTTATGGTCCACATACAGCCGCCGACAGTTTCCTCTACAACGCCGGATGGACCGACAAGATCGGCGGCGATGTCATCGCCACATGGCCAACCCTCGCGTTGGATTATACGCTGGACGAGCCTTACGGCGTGGTTGCGGCCATCATTCCTTGGAACGGGCCGATTTATGCGTTGGGCATGTTGCTGGGCCCGATCCTGGCGGCGGGCAATGCCGTGGTGGTCAAGCCGCCGGAACTGGCCCCATATTCGGCGCTGCGTTTCGGGCAGCTGTGCCTTGATGCCGGGATTCCTCCCGGCATCGTCAATATCGTTACCGGCGGGCCCGAAGCGGGTGCGGCGCTGACCAGTCATCCCGGTGTGGACAAGATCAGCTTCACCGGCAGCGGCGCTACCGCGCGGCATATCCTACAATCTGCTGCCGTCCGCTCCACGCCGGTGCACCTGGAACTGGGTGGCAAGTCCGCCTCGATCGTCTTTGACGATGCCGATCTTGATGCCTTCGCGCGGCAGTCTTTGCAGGGTGCTAGCAACAACAGCGGGCAGGGCTGCATCAACCCCACCCGCATACTGGTGCAGGCCTCGATCTACGACGAAGTGCTGGAGCGGATGAAGCGCGTGGCAGAGGGGATCGTGGTCGGCGATCCTACCGATCCTTCCACCGTGATGGGGCCCGTCGTGGATGAGCGGGCGGTCAATCGGATCATGGGAATGATCGACCGGGCGCATGGATCGGGTGCGCGCCTGCTGACGGGCGGTGAGCGTTTGGGCGGCGCCATGGCCAATGGCTTTTACATCGCACCCACCGTGTTCGCCGACGTTCCGCACCAGGCAGAGCTTTCACAGCACGAGGTGTTTGGCCCGGTCATTGCCGTCACCCGGTTTGAAACTGAGGAAGAGGCGATCACCTTGGCGAACGGGACGGATTTCGGTCTGGCCGCCTACGTCTGGACGCAGAACCTGCAACGGGCCCATTGCGCGGCGAAGCAGCTGGTGGCTGGCAATATCTGGGTGAACGGTTTCACCGGCATCCCCACCGCCGTGCCATTTGGAGGATATGGCCAAAGCGGCGTCGGGCGTCTGGGCGGCATTCACGGGATCCGCGAATTCCTTCGCCCGAAGAACATCTTCGTCTCGCTGTCACGACCGGCAATGGCGGGGAGGTAGTTCGCATCGTTCTCAACGGCGATGGCTGGCACCTCTCGGCCTTGCGAGCCACACCAGTCACGCCACGGGGCGTGGTCATCGCCCTCCACGGCGGAGCGCATGACGCGCAGTATTTTCATCACCCTTCCGCCCTGGACAACTCGCTGCTCCATCTTGGCGCAGGTTTGGGCTTCGATGTGGTGGCGTTGGATCGGCCCGGCAACGGCCATAGCGTGGCGGGATTCAGCGATGGGGCGACTTTCGCAGAACAGGTTCGGATCATCCACGATCTCAGCCGCTCCCTGGGAAGCGATCGTAGCCTGCCAGTCTTCCTGATCTGTCATTCGTTGGGCGCGGTGCTGGCGCTGCTCGCGGTCACGTCGGCGGAAGGTGCGGCGATCGCCGGGATCGAAGTCGCCGGTGCGCCTTTGCGCTTTACGCCTGAACAGGATCAAGGCATTCGCGCAAGCCTTGCCCAGGCGACCGACCGTGGCGATGCACTGCTACCGCGTAGTGGGCCGGAGATGCTGCGTGCGATGTTCTTTGGTACGGACGGAACATTCGACCCGGCGGTGATCAACGATGATCCGGTCAACCATCAGGCGGTGGTCAAGGAAATCAAGGAAGTGGTCGACTTCCCGGCCCGGGCGCAAGAGACGGTGGAGACGATCGGCACACCGCTGCGCTGGACCTTCGCGGCGCAGGAGGTATCGTCGCTGCTGACCCCCGAGCTTCCCGCCGAGGTGGCGCGTTGGCTGCGCCACAGTCGCGGTGGGCGGATCGTAATCCAGCAAGATAGCGGCCACAACATCCGCTTGCACCGCGTGGGCCGCGCGTATCACCTGAGCGTACTGGCTTTCTTCGAAAAGATGATCGCCCGCAATATGGGGTAGAGCCACCCCAGCGATGATCCCCGCGCAATACGCCGAAGCCTCCGATCGACCGGATCAATCGGTGTTGAACAGCCAGGGTTCGGCCACCTTGGCCGCATGTTCGATCGCGCCATAGAAGTGCTCGCTTGAAAAAGCCGGCAGCCCGATCAGAACATGCTTGAAGCCGAGGCGCTCCAACCGCGCCAGATCATCGCGCGTTGGTGCATCTTTGGCGAACGTCTCCGGATCACGGTCGTAGAGCATCGTCTCTGCATAGAGGAAGACGTTGGTAAGGGATGCCGGATCGCGCCCCTGTTCGCGCACCGCGGCGTTCAACTTCTCGATGCCCTCGTCAAGGCTGGTGCCAAACGTACGCTCGTAGGTGTCGGTCGGTAGCCATCCGTCACCCGCTTCGGCGATGATTTTGAGGTTCTTCTTTAACAAACGGCCCCCCATGATCAGCGGAGGGTATGGCTCATTGACCGGATGCGCGACGCTTGATTCCTCGTATTTCACGAAGTCTCCGTCATACGATGAAGTGCGATCCGCCCACATGCGCTTGATGGCCACCATGATTTCATACGCCCGGTCGACACGGGTCGCAAATTCGATGCCATGATTGCGCAATTCCGGTTCGTTCCACCCGACGCCCATGCCAATGATCGCCTTGCCGCTGGCCATGTCGGCGACGGTAGCGATCCGGTTGGCGAGCGTCAGCGGATCGTGTATCGGCAGCAGCAGGATCGAGGTTCCCACCAGCAACTTTGGCGCGACGGCCGTCACTGCGCCCAGCGTGATCAGGGGATCGGGCACTGATCGATAGAAACCCGGTACGCCGGTTTCCTTGTAGAATTCGGGTACCGGGGTGGATTCAGGATAGTGGTGATGCTCGCCACAAAAGAACGACGCGAACCCTTTGCCTTCGACCGCTCTGGCTTGTTCCAGCACGGGGACGAAGCCGGGGTAGACGACGGCTTGCACACCAACTTTCATAATCACTCTCCGATGGCCACACCTTTTGATGCGACGGGCTTCTTGGCGTCTGACCCGATGGCGGGGAGGGCCTGCACCAAATGTGTCAGATCGGCCGATCACGGACAATCGCCCTTTGCATCACGGTCGTGTTTTCGATCGCGTTGGGCAATGCGTCGGATGGCAAAAGTGAGTGGCATGACTGGCGACGCTGCGTCGTTTCCAGCCCCCACCTAACCTTTGGTCTTAGGAGCGGTGCAATATTCGAGGCGGCGCGGGTTGCCCGACATCGCCCGCCCTTTCAAAAGGGCAGGCACGGCCCTCCTCGGTAGAAGCCCAAATCTATCAACGCCGTTTCGACAGTGTGAGAATCTCCAAAATCAGGCTCTTTTTTGGGAATGTGAGCATGGAGATGCATGGGCCGATCAGACGGATTCAATGCAGCCGCATGCGTTCGCACGATCGCACAATTGTGCGAGAGACCCTCATTCATCCGCACTCTTTTTGTCAGTACCTGCCGGCCGGCAGAGCACGCAAAATCGGGCTCCTTTGTCCGAGGGTAGCAGCACCAAGGTCCCGCCATATGCGTCGAGCAAGGAACGAGCGATGGCTAAGCCCAGACCGGTCCCGCCCTGTTCTCGCTTACTTGTAAAAAACGGCTCGAAGATGCGCTCCGCATCGGCGGCGTGTACGCCTGGACCATTGTCCACCAGATCGAAGAGCACCGCCTCGCCTTGTTGCGCCAGAGTGATTACCAATTGAGAGGCGCCGGCATGATGCGCGTTTTCGACGAGAGTGGACAGCAAAGATTCCAGCGCGTCGGTATCGATTGCGACCAAGGTGCGCGTGGTGGGCATTTGCAGGGAAATAGCGAACCCTTCGGTAGAGAGTGCGTCCGCGATCGCGAGGAGGACGGTACCGGCATCGGCAGTTGCGCCTTGCTCTCCGACCATGACATCGGCCCGCGCCAGTTCCATCAACCGCCCTACGAGGCGCGACAGGCGCTTGGCGTCTGCGGACATGTTGGTGAGGAAGCGTTCGCGCTCTGCGGTTGTCATCGTGGCGCCATGGTCCTGCAGCAGTTCGATCCCGCCCGAGATCGCAGCCAAGGGCGTCTTAAACTCATGGCTGACCGAAGCGGCGAAGTCCCGCAAGTAGCGCGAGCGCTTGACGATGCTCTGCGCCATCAGGTCGAAATCTTCAAACAAGGCGCGGATCTCTACAACCTGCAGCGAGGGCTGGTGCATGTCCACGCACCGGCCCGAGGAAAGCTTACGCGTCGCTTCGCTCAGACACTCGATCGGGCGCACGATCGCGCGCGACAGCACCGCCGAGAGCACCAGCAGAATGGCGAAAATCGCGATGATGCCGAACGCGATCTTTCCACGATCCTCGTAGATGCCAAGAAACAGTGCGCGGGGCGAGCGGGAGACCAGCAGGATCGCAACGATCTCGCCGTTGACGCGGATGGGCCGTGCGTGATGAAGGCGGATGTTCGCCGCGCGGCTCAGCCACTCGATCGTTCGACCACGGGCATAGCCGGCGTTCTCGCGTAGCACCGTCACGGCGGATCCGGCTTGCGCCGCATAGACTTCGGGCAGGCTGGCAAAACTACGACTGGCTTCCGGGCCGTTGAGCAGGATGCCGTGCTTGTCAAGCATCAGGATCGACGCTAGCGTCGTTATCCTTGTTTCCTGGAATGCGGGCATCATCTGGTGAGCCAGGATCAGTGCCGCGGCATCGGGTACCTGCTGTGTCGACTTAGCGGGTGGGCGCGGCGGCAGGATGGGCGATGAGCGCAAATCCACTTCAGGGACCTGATCATTGTAGCGGGTGGGCGGCTTGCGTGGTGTGGGGGGTCTCCTGAAATGGGATGCCCCGCGCCATGATGCCTGCTCCCGCCGCCAACGCCGAGCCTTGCGCCAGCAGTTCGGCCTCGGTCCGGCGCACCAGCGCATTCTCATAGACACGCAGGAAGATCGCGCCGAAGCCAGGCAGCGCGGCCACGAAGAGCATCGTCGCAAGCAGGATCGTGCGGAGCCGGACAACCGGCCAGCGTTCCGCTACCCAGGCCTTGACGGCGGTGATCATGAAGTAACCGGCACTCCCGCGCAGGCACCCATGCGATAGCCGACGCCAGCGCGGGTCTCGATCACATCAGAGCCCCCCGCATCTGCGAACTTGCGGCGTACGTTGCGCACGTGGCTGTCGACGGTGCGGTCTGTGAGCGCGAAACCCGAACCGCGAAACCGGTCGATGATGTTGTCGCGTGAGAAGATGCGCGATGGCATGGCAAGCAGGGTACGCAAGATGGTGAATTCGGTAACCGTTAGACTGACCTCCTGGTCGCGCCAATGCGTCGTCCAGCTTTCCGGATCGAGGCTGAGGCGGCCATGACGCAGCACCGAGACGTTCTCGACTGCGGGAGGACGCGCGGCGGTGCGGCGCAGGATCGCAAGCGACCGCGCGACGACTTCACGTGGAGAAAAAGGTTTCACCACGTAGTCGTCGCCGCCAAGCTCGATGCCGAGCACACGATCGATCTCGTCGTCGCGCGGAGACAGGAAGAAGATTGGCACGTCGCTGCCGGCACGTAGCCGGCGGCAGACTTCGAGCCCATCCATACGCGGCATGTTTATGTCCAGAATGACCAGGTCGGGCGCATGCCGCTCAACTTGTGCCAGCGCGGCCTCGCCGTTGGCGGCTTCGATCGTGTCGAGGCCGGCCTTGCCGAAGGCGAAGACGAGCAACTGCCGGATATGCGGATCGTCGTCGACGATCAGGATGGTGCTGGACATGGGGCACATGATCATTTCCGGCTGGCTCCTGTCAACGTGGGAGAGGGCTCTGCCTGTGCCGTTGGCGTGGGTGCCAGCATTGGTGCGAGCTTGGGCGGTGGGGGCAGCAAGTTACCGTCGCAGTCGCGATAGCCCGGGGGAAGGGCGACAGGCCTAACTCGTTCCAAGATCTTCGCGGCTTGTCGCAACCGCCACGTGTCCAGCAGGCCGCCCTCGCTGTTTTCGTGGTGAAGCAACGCATCGTAGGCTTGCATGCGCACGGATTGCACCCGATCGCGGAACCTGAGCGGAAGGTCGTGGCGGCTCTCGATCGCCAAGAGCGGCAGCACGGCGGAACTTCCCAGCTGGCTCAGATAGCACAGGTCGAGCGCGGCACCTTTGCCGCCACTTTCATGGGCATGCTCGACATTCCATCGTGCTGCAACCACGCCCAAGTCGACGAAGCAGCATGCGGTGGCCGAACTCGACATTGATGCCCAGGTCGATCACCGCAGTCCGGAAGCACAAGGGATCGAACTCGAGCGACAGCACAAGATCGGCCCGGCGGCTGCGCGCATGGCGGGGCAAGGGCTGGAGAGCGAGCGGCTCGAAGAGCATCTCGCGATCGCCCGCGCCAACGGC
This sequence comes from uncultured Novosphingobium sp., assembly GCF_964277725.1. Classification (NCBI taxonomy): domain Bacteria; kingdom Pseudomonadati; phylum Pseudomonadota; class Alphaproteobacteria; order Sphingomonadales; family Sphingomonadaceae; genus Novosphingobium; species uncultured Novosphingobium sp. The sequence goes on from NZ_CAXYKL010000196.1 coordinate 18,998, forward strand.
GATCCCGAGCAGTTGCAGGCGATCGAAGCGGGCGCAGCCTTCTGACGGGGCTTGGCGTTGCGAATTGCTATATCTGTCAAAGGCCCAACCTGGGCCTTTCCAAGAAGTGGCCCCCACGTTGGGGACCACGAGCATTTTTGGGCTCACTAATTTCACATAGTGTCCCCCATCTGCGAGAGCTGCCTTGGAATTCGATGGGATCTAACGAGCCGGACACGGCTAAAAATACCGCAGAATTCCGCGGTTTGTAAACCTGTCGGGGATGTCCTGAGATCGAGAGTTGGAGCGGTGAAGGGAACCGTGAAATCGGCCAAACACGCAGAAATTTAGCCATTTCTATGAGACTGAGTCTGCCACATACCCCCAATCATACCCCCAGCCGGTCTGATTGCGGCAGCACTTTTGTCATCGGGGCGGCGACTCGACCGGCTTCCAAAATAGTCCTGCCCGCCTCAAACGCCGCGTCAGCTTCGCACGCCGCTGGTAGCGCGACAATGTTCTCAGATCGATCTCGGGCTCAAGTCCGGCTTTCGACCGCCCAGCTTGGAACAGTTTAGAGCACACCCTACGCAGTGTACTGCTGTGTTCATGGGAAAAAATGCCGTAAAATCAGTACGCGAGATGCTGGGCTTGTTTGGCAGCGGGCATGCCGTTGAAGGCCATCTGGTCCCCGCAAATGACCGGAATTCCGCGACTTTCGAACCCAGTTTTGATATGGGCGATGGCCATATGGTCCCCATGCGGCGAAAGCCCGGGCGCCGGGCACTTCTCGATGGCAACTTTGCGCGGCGCAAGCTGCCGCTGCGCGAGACGGAATACTGCATCTGGGATACCGAACTGGCAGGTTTTGGCCTGCGTGTTAGGCCAACCGGCAATTACTATTGGTTCGTTCGTCTGCGCCATCGCGGCAAGCATCGCCGGATTACATTAGGCAGGGTCGACGAACTTTCGGCAGAGCTCGCGCGGGCACAGGCCCGTCGATTGCTCGCCGAGGTGGCACTCGATGGTCTGCCCAAACGCGCCGTGGTTAAGGCGACACCGATCCTGTCCGATTTCGTAGACACCTACTGGGACGATCTTTCGCGCGTATGGAAAGCCTCGACGACCAAGCGAAATTGGAACGCATGGAAGACTGTCATTGCACCAACATTCGGCGCGATCCGCGTGGCGGACATTCTTCCCGCCGACATTCACCGCTGGCGGGACGATTGCGCAAGCACGCGGGAGGGGCTGTTCAATCGCGCCCTGCCGGTCCTGGCGGCGCTGCTTAAATATGCCGAGGCGCTGCGCTTGCGGCGGAAGGGCTCCAACCCTTGCCGAGGCATGCCGAGATACTGGCGCGAACCGAAAGAGCGATACCTGACGCCGGCAGAGTATCGCCGGATTGGAGCGGCCTTGCGTGAGCAGGAGGCAGCCTTTCCCGGGCAGGTTGCGATTACGCGATTGCTGCTGTTCACCGGCGCGCGTGTCGGGGAAATTCTGAATCTTCGCTGGGAGTGGGTGCAGCCGCCGCGCTTGCTCCTGCCAGACAGCAAGACTGGAGCAAAAACGATCTGGCTCAACAGCCAGGCACTCGAAGTGCTTGAGGGGATCGAGCGGCACGAGAACACCACTCTTGTGTTCCCAAACCGTGCCAGGACAAGGCCCCTCAATTTCGACAACTGGTGGCTCCCTTTCCGTGCGCGCTGCGCTTTGCCGGATGTCCGCGTCCACGACCTGCGGCATAGCTTCGCCTCTACCGCGATCATGGACAACGTGCCGCTCGCGACCATCGGAAGGCTTCTCGGGCACGTCCTGCCCGAAACGACTGCCAAGTATGCCCATCTGTCCGATGACGTGATCGGCGATGCGGCAGATCGCATCGCGGGCTCGTTGGCGCAGGCGATCGGACTGCGGCCATGACCGCCACCAGTCTCAAGCGGATCGTCGAGGAGGCGCTCGCTGAAGTCGGCGCAAACGTCAATTTCTTGCTCGTGCCGAAGGGAAAGGCCCGTTCCACCACCTGGCTCGGGATCGAGCACGGCTTCGGCATCCGACACTACCCCAGTGGTCGCAATGTCTACATCGTGCAGACGCGCATGGCAGGGAGGCTGCGGACGGTCACCATCGGCCCGGCCTCGGTCCTTACCCGGCATCAGGCACAGATGGTCGCGCGGCGCGTCATCGCCTACGCGCAGGTCGGCCGCGACCCGGCGACCGACCGCAAGCGCATCCGCTCCGCGCCTCGGTTCGACGATTTCCTCGAAGAGTATTGGTCTCGCTGGTCACCGCAATGGAAGGCATCGACGCTTGCGACACATGATGGCTATCGCCGCCAATATCTCGACGGGGCCTTCAAGGGTGTCTTCATTGACGAGATGAACGAAGAGCATGTCACCAAGTGGTTCGCGGACCTCAACAACCGCACTGGCCCCGGCGCGGCGAACCGCACGCTCGAGATCCTCAAGAACATGCTCAACAAGGCCGAGGTCTGGGGATACCGGCTCGAAAACACCAATCCCTGCCGCTCCGTCAGGCCCAACAAGCGCAGGCAGTGCGAGCGGTTCTTATCCGCCGAGGAACTGGCGCGGTTTGGTCAGGTGCTTACCGACCTGCGCGCAAGCGACAATCCCACGATCCGATCTGGGTGCGGCGTCATCACGCTGCTGCTGCTGACCGGTTGCCGCTATCGCGAGATCCTCACCCTCCAATGGCAGGACGTGAAGGGTAACCGCCTCCTCCTGCGCGATAGCAAGACAGGTCCGCGCACCGTCTGGCTCGGATCGGCTGCGCGCGAGGTCATCGACAGTCTGCCCCGCCATGCGAAAATTCCCTGGCTGTTCTGGAACTACCAGTATCGCAGGCCGATCGGCTGCATCCAGCATCTCTGGCGGACAATCCTTGAACGGGCCGATCTTGGCAAGCTGCGCATCCACGATTTGCGCCATACCTTCGCCAGCCATGCCGCGATGAGCAAGGAGACTTTGCCGATGATCGGGCGGCTGCTTGGTCATGCCAACAATCAATCGACCGCGCGATACGCCCATCTCGATGATGAGCATCTGCTCGATGCCGTGCAGCAAGTTGGAGATGCCGTCGAGCGGCTAACGGCCGGGCACTTGATAGGTGCAGGCGCCGAACAGCCGCTTGGTCACCATTGAGATGACGGCAACAAAATTTGATTGACTGAATTGGGGTGAAAAGCGGGCTTGCAGATGATACGCTGGCAAGATGGTCGATCAAGCCCCAGGCGTTCATCTCGAAGTTGAGACTATGGGGGCAAGCGGGGGCATTTGCGACTGCTGTGGTCTTGAGAGCCGTTCCGTGTGGGGGATCGTACATAGCAGACAAGCAACTGTGGCGGCATACTGGATACATTGGACAGAGGGACATCTTGGTGAGGCCGGGGCTAATCTTGATCTTGTTCTTGGACGATGGGGCAACGACACGACTCCCGATGACCGTTTCGGCGTAGCGCTCATCCATCGCCAATTGGCCGACGGTACTCCGTCTCTCATGGTGGTCGATGCGGATGCGAGACCGATAGGTAACGGAGAGCTTGCGGCGGCAGCTCTGTCGAGGGATCAGGTTATTGGTACACCTTTGGCGGCTCAAGTTTTCGACCTCGTCGATGCAATTTACGAGCAAGACGGTCGGTTTTTTTGATGATTCAATGCACACCTTGAAATCTTGCGATAGCGGCTCGACTTTGAAGGAGAGAGCCTTCTTCAAATACACGCGAAAACGGTGAACCTTCTTCTTAAGCTACTCCCTGGAGCGCAGAAATTATTGTTATAAATTCATAAATTATTTTTTACGTCAATCATTCAACGACGAATAGCGTACGGATTGGCGGTTACATTGCCCGGCAACGAAAGCCAATGAATCAGGTCCACGCGGTATTCTTCATCCTTCTCGTTCAATGCGCCGAATCCTTCTGGCAGATCCACATTGAAGAACACCTCCGCATATCTTCCATTCTCCACACCTTCGTCGAAAAACAGCTTCATTCGGATCGGCTCGTCTTCGATTAACGCCGGATTTGAAGCTATACCTACCGCAAGGCAGTCGACGGAGGATGGGAACTTCCATCTATTAGCCATGGCATCATTCTGGCGAGAAAATATTTTGCTCAAAAGGTTCGGTTTCATTACTTGCGGTGCAGCGATGTCATAGTAGTCCGCCATCAAATCTAGCAGTCTATCACTTTCGACGCCGCGTGAGTGCAGAGTCACCGATCCCCAAAAACTGTGGAAGGCATCATCGTCTTCCCCATCGACCTGTTCTTGCCAGCCGGAAACTGGAATAACTGCATCAAAACCAACAGGTTCGTACGGCGTGGCGTCTGCTCGGAAAGCTAATCGCCAAGCAGATGCGGAATCATCGTAGTCTTTGTTAATAATCTCGAATGTCATGTCGCACATTGGCGGAAGGCCATCATTTACTTCTTCAAGGTTTGAGAATACGTGAACCATTGTCGACCTGCCGCATTTCAGATGAGGGCTTTGTGCCGATTTTCAGAGTTTGTCACAAGCCGGGCGTAGCACAATTCGGGCGTTGCATCGGAAGGCGACCTTCCGTGCAGATTGCGCCGGAGATCGGCCAACCCTCGAGGCCGTGAAGTTAGTCCACTCAGCATGCAGCGTTTGACCCAAAGGCACTTTTCGCTCGCGTGAGAGGATTCCTTTGTGCGAATGAAGGCGAATGCCAGTGGTAAAGCCTTCCATCTTGCAATGGGCGCGCGAAAGCGCGGGGCTTTCGCTTGAGGAAGCGGCGGCTAAGGCGGGCATAAATGCCGCCCGAGGCGTTTCAGGCGCTGATCGTCTGCTCGCCTTAGAGACTGAGGAAGGCGAGGTTTCGCGGCCGGTTCTGCTGAAGATGGCAAAGATCTATCGTCGCCCGCTTGTCTCGTTCTACCTTGATGAGCCTCCGGCTCGCGGGGACCGGGGCGAGGACTTCCGGACCCTGCCTGACCGCCACACCGGCGGCGAGCCGCTGGTGGATGCGCTGGTGCGCGACATACGTTCCCGGCAGGCCGTGGTGCGTGCCGTGCAGGTGGAAGAGGAGGAGGCCGAGCCCCTCCCGTTTATCGGTTCTATGTCGCGCAATGATGGCGTTGGCCCGGTGCTGGCATCTATCCGCCAAGTGCTTGGCCTCGACCTTGCGGCCTTTCGTGCTCAGGGGTCAGCAGATGCTGGCTTCGCCCTGCTGCGTAGCCGCGTCGAAGCCGCTGGAATCTACGTGCTGCTGATCGGCAATCTCGGAAGCCATCACTCGGCAATCGATGTCGATGCTTTCAGGGGCTTCGCTCTCGCCGATCCAATCGCACCGTTTGTGGTGATCAACGACCAGGACGCCAAGACCGCTTGGTCGTTCACCCTTTTGCATGAGGTCGCTCACCTCTGGATAGGGGCGACCGGCGTGAGCGGAGGGCATTTCGAAGGCGCGGTCGAGCAGTTCTGCAACGATGTCGCGAGCTCATTCCTGCTCCCGCACCGAGAGCTCGATCACCTTCCAATCACCCGCGCAACTGACATGGGGGAAGCAGCACGTTTGGTGACGGAGTTTGCCCAAGAGCGGTTGGTGAGCCGTTCCTTGGTAGCCTACCGTTTGTTCCGCGCGGACAAGATCACCGAGCGCACATGGCGCGCGCTGACCGATACGTTTAGGACGCAATGGCTGCAAAGCCGCGCGGCCCAGCGAGAACGTGCGCGGGGCATGGACGGCGGCCCTAACTACTACATTGTCCGGCGCCACCGCCTCGGCGCAGCATTGCTCAATTTCGTGGCCCGAAACATGAGCGAAGGAGTGCTAACGCCAACCCGCGCGAGCAAGTTGCTGGGTGTCAAACCCCGCAGCGTGCACACGCTGCTGAGCGGCGCTGCTCTTGCCATCGAGCAGGGTGCCTGACGCATGGTGTACCTGCTTGATGCCAACGTGCTCATCACGGCGCAAAATCTCTATTACCCTGTCGATGCCGTGCCGGAGTTCTGGGAATGGCTGGTCCACATGGGCAACGCGGGCGAGATCAAGATGCCGATCGAGACGCTCGAAGAGGTGAAGGACGGCAGCAACGACGCCGAGCGTGACCTGCTGTTCGCGTGGATACAGGACGATGCGCACAGAGCTGCGATCCTTTTTGACGAGGACGTTCAACCCGCATTGGTCCAGCGCGTCACCAACCAGTACGCACCAGACCTCACGGACGATGAACTCGAGGCAATCGGTCGCGATCCGTTTCTGATCGCTCATGCCTTGGCTGACCCTGCCAACCGATGCGTAGTGACGACGGAAGCATCAAAGCGCAGGCAACAGCGGCAGAACCGCCGTATCCCCGATGTCTGCGCGGATGTCGGCGTTCAATGTTGCGACACGTTCACGATGCTTAGAGCGCTGCGATTTAGCACGCGATGGAGAGGGTAAATGCCTCTGGAACGTTACGTGCCGATATGCGGATTGATGACTTGCTCGCGTTGAATGACCCTCGCTGGGCAAACCTTACCCATGCTTACGGCTCCGCAGCGGACATCCCTGCATTGCTCCACTCACTCGCATGCGGAGCAGAGCCAACTACATCCCCCGAGAGCGAGCCTTGGTTCAGCATCTGGTCTAGCCTCTGCCATCAAGGCGACGTCTTCGATGCGTCATACGCTGCCGTCCCGCATATTGTAGCGATCGGGTGCAACGAAGCTTTCCCAATCAGCTTCAACTTTTTTCAGTTTCCTGCCGCAGTCGAGATTGCGCGAGCGACTGGACGTGGACCGGGCGTTCCCGACCACCTTCGAGAAGCGTATTTCGTCGCCATCAAGCAGATCGAGGAATGCATTACCCGACACCTCGTGCACGATTGGGACCAAGACACGTTGCTTTCCGCTCTGGCCGCACTAGCTGTAGCGAAAGGAAACCATAGGGTTGCAGAGGCAATAATGAACCTGGACGAGAATCTGATCCAGCGACTGATCGATCTCGACTTCGAAGATTAGCTCTGGTTGGCGAGTACTTGCCTATTTGATTCGATGCTCATCGAGCCACGCCAACGTTCCCGGCCAGTGGCGTTTGTGCGCCTGCTGACGCAGCGTGCCGTCTCCATCTCTTGCTTTGGGATCGGCACCCGACCGAAGCAATGTAATGACGGCACGATCATCATCCAGAGAGAGCACGACCGTAGTTCCGTCATCGTCTTTGGCGTTTGGATTGGCTCCCGCTTTCAGCAATACCTGAGCCACTGCAGGGTCATTTGAGCCCATTAACGGCGTCCAACCGATGCTATCGCGAGCCTCCAGCGGAACGCCAAGTGAGACCAGTGCAGCAGCCATCTCTACCCGCTTGGCGCTGCCCGCATCGGCACAACGCCCGTAGCTGCTCCGAAGCTCGTGCAGTGCATTTCCGTTTTCTCCAGCCGCTTTCGGACTTGCTCCCGCTTCGACAAGAGCTTTCGCAATCTGGGCGCTGCAACCCATGTCACTCAGGAATGCCGAGTCCAGGCTCTTCTTGGTCATCCGCGCGACTTGTTCCGCGCGCTTCATCTCGTCAAAAAGGGTAACGTTGCCAGTTTCGGCTGCATATTGGGCGATCACTGAGCCGATGGTCGCGGACTCGTTCGACCGCCCAGGAATCCCAACACCGACCGTCATCGACAAATCCAACCCTTCGGCAATTGCTGCTTGGATCAGCTCATTGGCACCAGCCTGCTCTGGCGGCCACCTGTTCAGTTGGATCGCGGACCGGACCAATTCGGCAGCATCTCTTGATCGAAAATTGAATCCTTGGGCCTTGAGCAGCGCAACCGTTTGAGCGTTCCCGCGAACCCACCGATCTGTGCCGGCGACTTCATCCACCGCATCTTCCAGAGCTGTCACGCTGGCCGGCATTCCGACTTCTTTGCCGACGTAATCGACCACGCGCTTTGTCACCTTTCCGACGCGTAGGGTCAAAGCGTAGGTCGGATTGTCAGTCACCCCGGCGACATACTCAGACTTCATTCCCATGAAGTGAGATGACCGGAATCTTTCAATCAAGTCGGCGACGGCTTGGGGGCTAACCTGTGCATCCTGATTACCCGCCCACAGAACGTTTTGTCCGTTGAACATGCGGTGCACCTCTGCAGCGGTGCCAGCAAAACTCATTTCGCGCGTGGAAAAGCGGATCTTCCCATCGCCCTTGATCGTCACCCGATAATCCGGGCAAGTTCCGTAACAAGCACTCCGCTCGAGAGTGATCTCTACGTCTTCCGGCGCAGCGACAGGGAACGGCACCGACGTGTCGGGCGGGATTTCGGGAGGATCGAATTCAATCGTAATTTCTCCCACTGCTTGGATCGGTTTGCCGTCGAACGATTGTGGCCGGAATTTCCACTTCCTCGCCGCAGCCACGGCCGCGCTGGCATCGCCGTCGAACCGGTAATCTGAAACCTTTGCGTCGGTGACGTTTCCGTCGACATCGACGGTCACCAAGACTGAAACCTGGGAAAATCCGGATACCCCGGGGACGCGCACTGACTCGGCTCCGGAGATCCGTTGAGAAGACAACCCATAGACGCCAATTTTCGGAGCTGATTGGGAAGAGGCTGAGCATCCTTGGAACGCAAGAAGCGCGATCAATGCGTATGAAAATCGCTTCATTTTCATGCCAATCGCCCCGTCTCCAACACATTATTGATGGACGGATTGAACGGCTTTCACAAGCTTATCCCAGCAGCGCATATGACGATGGCTATTTGGTCCCCAATTGCGAACAAAAGAGGCCCAACACCTGGCACGAGCTTATTTGGGCTGGCCAAACTCAACCGCTCGAATGCCGCGCTTAGGCGCGGAATTCCAAGGAATTCAGGTCCATGTTTCCATGGACAAGGTGGAGCGACAACGGGTCCAGCGAATGCAGTTTGAAACCGGCTTGACCGGCACACCGTACGCGACAAATCGCCCAGAAAAATCCAGAAAACTGGGGACTTCAGGTAGTGGCAGCTTCTCAGTCAAATCTGACTTGGCCGCCGTATGCTAGTCAGTTTCAACTTGCCGGGTAGCTAAAGTGCGCAAAAGCCGATGTTTTTTGATAGGCACACTACCCATGTGCGTGACGTGATTTTGACTTGTCGGGACCTGGCGCTCAGATGGCGTTCGTCCTCCCAACGATGCAGTAAAGTCAGCCGATCGATTGCCTGAAGCGCCGAATTGAGATCGTTTTGGCATCAATTGTCACAATGAATTGATTTCCTTGTCGCTCCACCTTGACAGCACCGAAGTGCATCTGCCGATGGTGGTTGGCGCAAACGATCATAATGTTGGTGGCAGACAGGGATCCGATTTCCAGTGCCGAGACTGGCGTCACATGATGGGCTTCGACGTAATGTTCGCCATCTGGCTTCAAGAACCCCAACGCCTCCATTCCGAGCGCGTCGCATATCTGGCAGCGGAATCCATTCGCACGCTTTAATCGCGCGCCAATGCTGCCACGTTCGATAGACTTGCTAACCCGCTCACGAACAGATGGTTTCCGATCAAGCAGCTTTAGCTCGATCTCAGCCAAGTCCTCTTCATCGACTTTCCCCGCAGGGTCCACGACATCGGCCTGTGCAGATGGAGCCAGTCCCTCAGCCCATTTGCGGACAGCGGCTTCCCGCTCGGCCAGCTCCTTGCGCCAAGGTATGGCGGCTTGGCCAGGCAACAAACGTGCATTAGCCCTGATCTCGTCAAAGACCGATGGAAACCATTTAGACGTTTGCGCCGCTTGTCGCATCGTCGCCACGGGGAATGACCATTTGCGCCCTTCCTGTGACCACGCGTTGGCAAACTGCTCGACCACGCAAAGGCCGAGCGGGGGCACGCCAGCCTGATAGCAGGCAAAATCAAGCCGTGACTGGATGTTGCCCAGCACCCGGCCATGACGAATAAGATCCTCGAAGCCCAACATCGTGCCAACGTCGGCGTTGGTATAGCCCTTTAGGATGCCGCCATTCCGCTCGGCCTTTTCGGCCAGCCAATCAAGAACCAGCTCAGTGCGTTGTTGGGTCAATGTGCCGGAATCAGCGGGCGGCTTTTCACTGTCATTGGGCAAGCCTAGCGTCCGATGCGCATACCAACGCGCGCGCGCTGAAAACTCCTGAGGATGATCGACAATGATTTGTTCGAACGAAAGCGCACGCATCTCCGCCTGATCAAGCACTTCAAATCCCTGCGTCACCTTGGAGCGGGCGACGGTCACTTCCGCCGAATCGATCAGGCCGCGATTGCGCAAAATCCGGAACGTGTACTCTGCATTTTTTCCATCACGCTTCTGCAGGGCGACATAGCGGCCGATCGCGTTGACGATGCGGTCTTCGGCAGGGGAAAGATCGGCGAGATCGAGGCCGGTCTTATGTTCAACCATGATACGCCCAAATTCGGCATATCTGGCTTCGATTGCCTGATTGATTTCCGGCGTACCCGCACCGCGCTGTGCGATGCGGCGTTCAAGGATGCCTAGGCCTTTGTGGTCTGCAACGCCCGCAATGATAGTGAGCAGGTCGGTCGCCATTAGGCTTGCGCGATCTTTGCTTGGATGAAATCGAAGATCGAGCGGAACGGCTCAAAATGCTGGGCATCTAGGCCCGGAACGACATCCTGTGCAAAATGAACTTTGTCCCCAATGAAGCGACGCCAGCCAGCCGGATGCTCCGGGTCCACGGCGAAATGTGCCTCAAGGCCGGCAACATCATGAAACAACAGCTCGATGGTGAAGCTGGATTGGTCGCCGTATGTCCTCCCCGTATTGGCGTTACAGACCTGATTGCGAACGCTCAGCCCCACAGGAACAGGCAGCATCAACGCGTAGCCAGGACGATTGTCGCGCTTGCAAGCCAAGCCTCTTGCAACATCATTCTCTTCGAGGGTGCCATTGAGGATGTTTGCCTGCTTCACTTTTCCGACCGCAGCCCAATCGCCATAGGCATTGTCAAAATCGAAAAGCGCAAAGAACGTCCGCCCGGGGTTTCCTTGGTAGAGTTCATCCCGCCCCATTTGCTTGCGCAGGTGACCACAGTCAAAACACTGAGCTATCTCAAAAGGCGGGGGCACTCCCGGATACAGTTTCTGCCACGCCGTTTTGATGATCTCAGCGTCTGTGACGCCTTCAGTAAACAAGACCGATCGAGTTGTATTGGCGAGAAACTGCTCAATGTTGAGACTCGCCTCAGTCTCAGAAAACGTGATCAGCCCCGCCGACAGCGAACGGACAATGGTGGATTTGTCCGGCTGGTCGATGGTCACCCCCGCAGCGCCGGAAGAAAACAGGCGAATGCGATTGTCGCATCGCGCGGCCACGGTCGATGCACTGTGGCTGCTCAGCAAGATATGGTTGGTTTGTGCCGCCTCAGCAGAAATGGCGCTGATCTGGTCGAGGAAATCGAATTGCCATTCCGGGTGGAGGAAAGCGTCGGGCTCATCCAGCAGGGTCAGGCAATTGGGGTTCTTGAACAGTTCCGAAACCGCGAAGAGGTAGACGGACTGGAACTGGCCATCGCTGAAGTGGTTCAGGTCCGAAACTTCCAGCCCGTTTAGGGCAACGCGGATGCTGATGTCGTCCAGCATCCCGACTATCCGCAAGGCATCGAAGGAGCGGAAGATTGTCTCTGATGTCAGCTCGCCGTACGCCTCTTGGAACACATCCAGATTGCATTCGAGGGTGTAGCGATCCTTCTCTCGGTCGTATAGCGTGCCGGGGGTAAAAGCACTCGACATGCAGGCAACGAGCTGATCGAGGAAGGTCCGAACCACCCCGGTTGCCCCCCAGAACAGCTGCTTATCTTCGAACGGGTCAAACTCGCCGGTGCCTGCAAATCCAGGCCGCTTGAGTACGATCCGCACGGTCCGGCTATTGTTGAGAATGCCCAGCTTCTGGCACAGATATTGCCGCGCCAGGCTCGCTTCGGGCAGCAGCATCAACACCACGATGAGCAACTTCTTGCAGGCCGGGCCGATGCCGACAAAGCGCGGGATCATAGTGGCGTCCGCGCGGCGCAGGGTGTCGCGGTATCGGTCCTCATACCGCTTAACCAGTGCGGTCACATTGTCGTTTTGGCCGGAATAATACACCAGCACATTGTCCGGCAGCGGGGTGGCGCCAAGGGTGCGGCGGCCAGCATCGTCGTTGATGTTCAGCAGGCCATCACGCCATGCGATGCGTGTTGCCGCCCCGGCAATTTCGAAATTGATTTCATAGTCGAAGCCTGGTCCCGGTTCATCGGCCCTAAATCGGAAAATGTGGTCAAAAATCTCGATCAGGGCTTCGAGGAAGTTGGACTTGCCCGATCCATTCTTGCCCACGAAGATGTCGATGAAGCCGTCACCATCGAAGCCGATCGAGAAATCACGAAGGTTTTTGTACTGGCTTATCCAGACTGAACGCAGACGCATGGCCGCTTACTCGCTGTCCGCTGGCGGCTTCAGAAACATGAGCTGTGCGCCAAGCAGATATTGCGCCAGCACTGAGACCCTTGCAGCGGCTCCATCCAGACCGTCCATCGCCGCCATCACTCTGTTAGGGAGATTCAACTCGCTCTCTCGAAGGGCTCCCAGAAGCACATTCTCTGCCAGAAGCATCGACTTCTCGTTGTCTTCGCGGGAGCGGGGCGCTTCCAGCAGTGCGCCAAGCCATTCTGAACTATCCGCCCACTTGCGTTCGAACCGCTCTCCCTGCTCGGAGAAAAGCACTGCCCAACTCTGGTTTGCATAGAAGCTCACATGGTGCGGCTCGTGCAACGTAGGCAGCACAATCGACGAAGGGCTGAAGATGGCAGACGCCTTGGAAACCATGGTCCGGTTTCTGGTGTGCGTCAGCAGATCCTGAGGGTTCTCGATCTGGCTGGTGGCATAGATGACATGGTTCCCCGCATGCTCTAGCCTTTGCAAAGCCAGATGCTGTGCAAAGTTGTCATTACGGTGAAGGTTCATTCGGAACACAGGCTTGTGCGCGAAGAAGGGCGATGAAAATTCAACTGCCCTCAATGTCTTCATCACCATCGATCGCTTGAGCTGGATAAACAGAGGGATCGACCCGTCCATGGCCACTTCCACGTCGTAGCCGTCAGTCTTTTCAGCGTGCTGGCTGATGAAATCTGGAGCCTTGGGGAAGCGCCCACCGCGCGTGTACTTGGTCTCAAGCTCCCGGAGGAAGCAGTAGCCGAACGACAGTTCGGTAAAGTCGGGCCAAGGCATCAGGCGGCGGCCTGATCGACGATGGCGTCGGCCAGGTGGCGGCGGGTTTCGGCGGCGTCAGAAAGCCGCGCCTTCAGTGCATCGCACAGCGCCATGAGTTCATCAACTTTAGAGACGATTCGGTGTTGTTCGGCTAAAGGTGGGAGTGGGATCGGCAGTTCTCGTAGAATAGACAAATTTAATCCTTTGTACGCAATCCCACGAAGATTTTCTAATATATGATTCCAAAAATACGGCGATAGCATAGCGTAAACGATATAATTATTCGAGATTTTTTCTGAAACCGGTATGACAGCGACCTCGCGCGCAACATTATATCCAGACAATTCGCTTGGAACGGTCGAAACGCCACCAAGTGTTCCGCGTATATTTATTACAATTTCGCCGCCCACGAGCCGGGTCCGAACATACTCCTCTTCAATTTCCGGCGCTACATTTCGGACGCTAGAAAGATCGAGGAAACCCGGTTTAACATCACTGCACCTGAGGGTCGGCACCCCTCCAACCGCAGGCTCAGGCCCCAGCTTTATAACACCGTAAGATATATCTCGACTGGGATCGAGTAATTCCTGCACACTCACCCAAGCCCAGTTCTTCGGACATGAGAAGGCGGGCGATTTGTGCTCCTCAGTGTCCTTGCGCTTGCGCGTCGAGTTACTAATGCGTTTGATCAGATCAGACGCCGCTTCCTCAGCTGGCATCTGTCTTTCCAGCAGTCCCCGAATGGCTAGATCGAGAATCTTTTGTTTGAGAGCTTCGATGCTGGCTTCCGTGGTGAAGAGCGTATCGAAATGCCCTCCCACCCGAGCCCAGTTGGCGGCGAGGTCTGCTGCGTCGGCGCTTTTCACCAGCGTTTCGAGCAGAGTTTCCACCAGCACCTGATGCGCCGCCAGCGCGTCCGCGCTCTCCCGTTCCAGCGCATCGCACAGTGCCATGAGTTCATCGACCTTAGCGACGATGCGGCGTTGTTCCGCTAGGGGCGGTAACGGAAATGGCAGTGCCAAAAACTTTGCGCGCGAAATGCCGCCGATGATGCCCGTCATCTCTTTCGAGAAGCACTCAAAGAAAAAATCTGACAGGTAAGTGCACAGCACATACCGAGGATCGACCTGAGGCCAAGGCTCATTAGCGATTAGTTTGTTGCCGAAAGCGATCGCACGGTCACTAACAGCCATTTTGCGGCCCGCGCTTCCGCCCTCAGCGCAAATGAAAACCGAATTTGGTCTGGCAATGTTGAATCGCTGATCGTCAAAATCGACAATGAGCCCGTTGTCGTAGTCAATCGGTTCGAAGCCGTATCCGACATCCTTGGTCGCTACGAAAGGCCACCCTTCAGAATTGGCCTCTAGTTCAGACCGGACAGCCGCATTAATGCTATTCCCAGTGAATATATTGCCGGTCTGCCAAAGCGGCAGCCAAATCCATCCCGATGGAAGTTCGAAAGGCTCGCCACTAGGTTTTGCGGGGCCCTTCGCGTTCTTGATTTCCTTTGCCTTCAGGCGTCGCTGGCGCTCCTTTTCGATGCTTGGTAGCAATTTGATGGCGGGCTCATCTGCTGGGTCTTGCGGCACAAGCTTTCCGCGCACCGCCAGATCGAGAATCAACGCCCGCAGCCGCTCGATTCCGTAGAGGCTAATTCGCTTGCCACCACCGCGACCGGCCCCGCTTTTCCGCTCGATTGCACCGGTCCAGATGTCGAGATTATCGGCGACCAGCGCCGCAATGTCGCTCACGCCTTGCCCCCCAGCGCGTTAGCCAGAATGCCCTTCAATTGGTCGCGGATCGACTGGATGCCCGCCTGCTGCTGTGCATACCGGGTCAGCAATTCGTCCGGATCATGGCTTTCAGCCTCGGGGGTGTGGGGGTTCTTCAAATCAAGGTTGTAGCCGCGCGCCGCAACATCGGCTGCGCTGATTTTCCAAGCCTGCTCTGTCACTTGGCGTGCGCGAAACCCATCAGACTCGTCGCCCCACCATGCCTGCTCCGCCTCGAACTCCTCAAACCGCATCGGTTTGGTCTTGTTGTAGCTGGTGACCCCTCCCGGATAGGGGTGCTTATAGAACCAAACGTTCTTCGTCGGCGTGCCTTTGGTGAAGAACAGGATATTCGTCTTGATACCGGTATAGGGCGCAAACACGCCATTGGGCAGGCGCACGATGGTGTGCAGATTGCACTCCTCGATCAGGCTCTGTTTCAGGGTAGACTTCACCCCTTCGCCGAAAAGGAAGCCGTCGGGCAGGACCACGGCAGCGCGGCCTCCCGTTTTCAGCATCCGGATGATCAGCGCCATGAACAGGTCCGCCGTTTCGCGCGTGCGCAGATGGGCGGGGAAATTGTTCTCGATCCCGTCTTCCTCCATCCCGCCGAAGGGCGGGTTGGTGGCGATCACTGGCACGCGGTCCTTCTCGGTGTAGTCGGTGTAGGCGCGGGCCAGCGTGTTGCCGTGCTTGATGCCGCTGGGGGTATCAATGCCGTGGAGGATCATGTTGGTGATGCACAACATGTGCGGCAGCGCTTTCTTCTCCACCCCGCGAATGGTGCGGTTAAGCATCTCCTGATCATCGGGCGCGTTGATGGCCTTGCGCTTGTGATCGATCGCGCAGGTCAGGAAGCCGCCGGTGCCGCAGGCTGGATCGAACACAACTTCATCCAGCCGTGGGTTGAGCCGGTCGATGATAAAGCGGGTGAGGGCGCGAGGGGTGTAGAACTCACCGGCATTGCCGGCGCTTTGCAGATCCCGGAGGATTTGCTCATAAATGGCGCCGAAGGTGTGGCGATCCTCGCTATTATTGAAATCGATCTCATTGATTTTGTTGATGACCTGCCGCAGCAGAGTGCCCGACTTCATGTAGTTGTCGGCTTCTTCGAATACGTCCCGTACAACTTGAGCGCGGCGACCAACCGCCCCTTGGGTGGGCAGGTCACCTTTGAGCTTCGGAAACAGTTGCAGGTTCACAAAATCAAGCAACTTCTCGCCCGTATCACCCTGCCGATCTGCCGCCCAGCTGCGCCAGCGCAGGTGTTCCGGAAGGGGGGATTGGAAATCGTCGTCGATCAGCTCAAGCTCAGCCTCGCGGTCGTCGAGGATCTTGAGGAAGAACATCCAAACCAGCTGACGAATGCGCAGTGCGTCGCCGTCCACGCCGACATCCTTGCGCATGATGTCCTGGATGGATTTGATGACACCGGAAACGTTGCTCATTTGCCCAAACTCATTCGTTGCCTGCCTGCTCGTAGATCTCGTCTTCGAGCTCCCTCAGCGCGGCCTCATAGGCAGCTTTGCCGCCGAACGCACCTTTGATGATCTCCATCGGCGTGCCGAGCTGGGTGAACGGTTGGAGGCGGAGAACCTTTGCATCTTCAATGGTTTCGACTCCATCGTCGGCGTATTTCTCTAGCAACGCTTCCAGCACCGCGCGGGCCTTTTCGCCATATTTCGCAAAGTAGCCACGCTTCTTCACCTTCTCCGCCCGCTCGCGCCGGGTGAGCGGCGGCGCTCCGAAAGCCACGTGCACCAGCAGATCGAAATCCCCGAAATCCTTGCCGACTTCCTCGGCCAGGTTTTCCAGAATGACGCCACGCTGTTCCAGCTCATCGATGATGGCCTGTTTGCGTTCGCTGGCGTTCCAGTGCCAGATGAAGTCATCGAGCGAAGTGTATTCGGCGGCGATCTGCTTGCGCGCATAAGCGCGGTAGGATTCGGTCACCAGCTTGCCGTCGCTGCCAATGTATTCGACGCGCTCGTTCATGACGCGGGCAGTTACGCCGCTAACCACGAATTTGCGGGTGCCGGTGGTTTCGTCATCATCGTCGTCATCGCCGCCATCGCCGGTTTCCCGATCATCGTCATCCGGGCCGGGATCGTTGGGATCGTCGTGTCCGTCGAGGATGACGATTGGCGGACCGTCAAAGGCATCGTCGCGGAACAGCTCGGTCGCCTTCTTGAAATCCATAATGGTGAAGAAGAACTTGTTGTTGTCTTCATCGATCCGCGTGCCGCGCCCGATGATCTGCTTGAACATGGTCATCGAGTTGATCGTGCGGTCGATGACGATGAGCTTACAGGTCTTGGCATCGACGCCGGTCGTCAGAAGCTGAGATGTGGTGGCAATGACCGGGTACTGCTCTTCCGGATCGATGAACCGGTCGAGCTCGGCCTTGCCCTCGACGCTGTCCCCAGTGATGCGCATGACATACTTGCTGTTGTCCTTCGCGAGCTTTCCCGCCGCATTGACGATGGCTTTGCGCATCCGTTCAGCGTGGTCGATGTCTTCACAGAAGATAATGGTCTTCGACATCGGATCGGTCGCCCGAAGGAATTTCATGACCTGTTCGGCAACCAGCTTGGTACGCTGGTTGAGCACGAGCGTGCGGTCCATATCGCGCTGATTGTATTCGCGGTCTTCCAGCGGCGAGCCGAGGTCGTCGATCATCCCGGGCTGCGGCGTCCAGCCCTCGACATCGCGGTCAATGTCGATCCGGATCACCTTGTACGGCGCAAGGAAGCCGTCCTCGATGCCTTGCTTCAAGGTGTAGGTGTAAACAGCGTCGCCGAAATAGGTGATGTTCGAGACGTACTCGGTCTCCTTAGGAGTTGCCGTCATGCCGATTTGCACTGCGCCGCTGAAATACTCCAGAATCTCGCGCCAGGCAGAGTCGTCCGCGGCGCTGCCCCTGTGGCATTCATCGATGACGATCAGGTCGAAGAAATCCCGGGACACGGTCTTGAAGATCTTGTCCGCCTCATCCGTCCCGGTGATGGCCTGATACAAGCCCAGGTGGATTTCGTAGGCTGGGTCGATCTTGCGGTTCTTGATCTTCGTCATCGCCGGGCCGAACGGCTTGAAATCGTTGACCAGCGTCTGATCGACCAGAATGTTGCGATCAGCCAGAAACAGGATGCGCTTGGCCGTCCCGGCCTTCCACAATCTCCAGATGATCTGGAACGTGGTGTAGGTCTTTCCGGTCCCGGTTGCCATGACGAGGAGGACGCGCTTCTGCCCCCGCGCCACGGCTTCGACGGTGCGGTTGATGGCATCCAGCTGATAATATCGAGGTTCTTTGCCCGAGGCATCCACGTGATAGGGCTGCTGAACCAGTGGCTCGACGTCATCCGCGATCTTGTGAAACCGGCGATATCGGTCCCACAGTATCTCAGGCCCGGGGAACACATCCATTCCGAACTCGGTTTCAGCGGACTCCCCGTCCGGTGCGGCGCGATTATGCTCGGCAAATCCGTCGCCGTTTGAACTGAAGGCGCTGGGAACGTCGATAATGTCAGCATAGCCCATTGCTTGCTGAAGCCCGCTGCTGACCGTGTGCTTGTTGTCCTTCGCCTCCACGACCGCCAGCGGCAAACCCGGCTTGAGCGAAAGAACGTAGTCCGCGAACTTGCGCTTCTTCTTGTTCCGGGATGACAGATTACCGCGCACGACAACCGGGCCGGGAGCGAGAGTCACTTCCCGGCGTATCTGCTGCATCTGATCCCAACCCGCCTGCTTGATCGCAGGCGTGATGAACAGGTCGCAGATATCAATCTCGCTGCATTTTTTCTTTTCGGCCTCGTCCACCCCGTCCGCCCCGTCTTGGGATCAATGCTAGCTCTTAATCTGAAAGGCAAAACCTGATCATCGTCACGCTAGCAAATGGTGCCCTAAAGTCATCCAGATTTCGCCATCTGGTGCTGGCGCGCAAACTGCCTGCGTGCCCAATGGCGGTCCTGTTAGCGGGCCTTGCCCCGAATTTTCCCAATCAGCGCGCGAATGTCCGGATCATCCAGGGGGTCGGCAATTGCCTGCGAGCCTCCTGAACGGATCAATTCCGTCTGCCGGTGCAGCGGCACGGTCCCGTAACTGGTGAAGGTGGTCAGCACGTCGGAATGCCCCAGGTTCTGGCTCCACGCCTTCATTTCTTCGGGGGACAGGTCCAGCGTCATGGCATGGCGCACCAGCATGTCGCGGAAGCTGTGCGGATTAAAATAGGGCAGACCCGCACCTTCGAATGCCCGGCGGAATACTTCGCGGATCGGGCTGCTTGATGCCCAGCCATGCCGCGCAAGCCCTTGCGGCTGGAATCCGCCAGTTTCGCCCAGGCCCATTGCGGTGGCCGGAAACAGCGGATCGTCTGGTCCTGACAGGTGCACGTCGCGCAGTTCAGCCACCCATTCCGCCAAGATATCCAGCGCGCCATCGCAAACCGGCATGAACACGGTGCGGAAGGTCTTGGAAAACTTGGTCGCCACGGTGCGGGCATCCTGTTCGACAAAGCCGCCGTCCACATTGACATGCCCCAGTCGGAAGGTGGCCAGCGCCATGACGCGCGCGCCGGTGATCGCCGCAAAGGCCACCAGCGCCCGGTCGCGCCGTTCCAGCGCGGTGGCGGCCGGCATTGCGGACAAGGCGCGGGCCACCTGTTCCAGTGTCGGGACGGGCTTGTCACGCCGGGCACGGGCGATGGCGGCATCCTTTTCGCTCAGATTGAAATAGTCGGCATCCGCATATTCGATATGCGAACGGAAACCGGGTTCGCGCGCCAGCCATTCGAAAAAGGCTTTCAGATCGCGCAAGGTCGATTGCACGGTTGCCTTGCTGAGCCGTTCGCCGGAACGTTCGCCCAAGGCTTCACCCAGCCGCCGCTTGAAGGCCACCGCCTGTTCGCGGTGAAACCGCTTGAAGTCCTTGTGGCCGGCGCCCGTTTCAAATCGCGCGAGCGACTTGGCCACTCGATCAATCGTTGCCGGATCACGCCCCTTGGCTTCAGCCAGAAAGCGGAAGTAATTCCGCTTCACCCGTTCGTTCGATGCGTTGTGTTTTGCCATGGTCTAGCCACGCCTCTTGAAGTCACAATTCAGGGAAGGGGCCGTCTGCCCACTTAGGCGTGGCAGGCCTTGCGTAAACTGGACGGTACAGCCGGGCATGAGCTTGACAATACCGGCTTCCCGGACCCGACGGTGCATGATGGTTTCACAGCATTCGCACAGAGCGCGAAGGTTGCCGCTGCCGGGTCGCATCGGCACGAAATCGACCATGCCCAACGCCGGGGCGCGGGGCGAACGGGAGCGGAAGCAATAGAGCGTTCCGGGCGGACAAGGCTGCTTGCGGCTGGCATTCCGGTTGCCCAGAAAGCCGCGCACGGCGGCCCCGTGAAACAGGACCGGGCGGCCCTTGTCGATTGGTTCCAGCCCCTTGGCCTGCCAGTGCCGCACGGTGTTCTTATGCACGCCAAGACAGCGCGCCAGTTCCTCGACACTGTAGCTCCGGTGCAGCTTTACCCGGTTAGGATTGACCCGGCGGGCGGGCATTACGGCTTAGTCCTGCCCGTCCACTAGGCGGCGGATTGAATCCGCTTTGATGAGCGTGCGCGTACCCAGCTTGAAGGATTCCAGCCGCCCGGCGGCAATCATGGCGTAGATGGACGTGCGCCCCATGCTGAGCAGTCGGGCGGTTTCATTGATCGAATAGGCCAGCTTGTTCATGCGAAACACTCCGATGACACTGGCGGGTGCCAGCGTGCACGGACGTGGATCGACAATTTCAACGCATGGGTCGGCCTGAAATGGCCGGAAATGCCATCAACGAATTTTCGGCGTTTCAATCATTTGAATTATCTTGGCGGCGCGTTGCCGCACTTGGCTTGGCGACGGTGCTTCCTGCACCTGCTGCACGAACCAATCAGAAATCAGTGCTTCAATTCGCGCTTGCGCCCCGGGGCCGGTGGGCAAGCCGTCTGGGTGCTGTGCCTGGGAAATCACCGAGGCCATTGCGCCTTCCCAATCCCACTTTCGGGGACGGCCGACAGGCTTGCGACGGTCATGCTGTGCCGCCGTAAACCCAATGGTCTGGCCCAGCTCCATCGACGGCAACAGCATTTCTATCTTGTCGAACTCGAAACTCAGGCCCTCGATATGAGCTTCAAAATCAGGGCGCTCCAATTCAGTGTCGAGAAACTCGGAGTTGCTGAAAAACATCTCGTTCAATTCGCCAACGCCGGGGATCGAGTCTGCTTTCAGCACGCCATCCTCCCAATCGATTTCTGAAGCGTAAAGGAAGAATCCAATATCAAGCAGCTTGGGCTCTTCGTTTTCGTTCCAAGCGTATGGTTCTTCGTCGAACCGACTGAAAGGCTCTTTCCCAATCAATTTTACCGCAAGTTCATCGCGGTATTCTTTACGAATAGCGGCGTCCATCTCAGGACCAGAAAGCTCACCAACTTTGTCTAGCAGGCGCGATGTGAAATCGGCGACGTCACCGTAAGCCTGCACCTTCCCTTTTCGCGAATATACATCAAGCCCTTCATCGAAGGCCATCCATCTCAACATCCTCTGAACCCAAGGCCGGGGAGCCGCTTGCGAAAGGAAGGCTACGGCCTCACGCGATGAAATAAGCTTCATGTGCGCGGATTAGCACGGCGCGGCAACTCAACGATAGTTGCGCCTTTCCGAAGCTGATCCAGATAGTCCGACCACCACTGCGCCATTTCCACCCGTTCTTTCCAATGCGCGCCCCGGTGATAGGCCGCGCGCACCTTGTCGGTATCGCCGTGGGCAAGTGCCCGTTCGATTGCGTCCGGGTTCCACTTTCCGCTTTCGTTCAACAGGGTGGAAGCCATCGCCCGGAAGCCATGCGCTGTCATTTCATCGGTCGCGTACCCCAGCCGCCGCAGTCCGGCGTTGATTGTGTTTTCGCTCATGGGGCGGGTGCGGGTGCGCACGGAAGGGAAGACGTAGCCAGACGGGCCGGTGATCGCCTCCACTTCGTGGAACAAAGCCATCACTTGGCGTGAAAGGGGGACGTGGTGCGTCTTGCGGGACTTCATCTTGCCTGCCGGTATGATCCAGAGCGCGCCGTCCAGATCGATTTCGCTCCATTCGGCATGGCGCAGTTCACCGGGGCGGACAAACACATGAGGCGCAATCTGCAAGGCGAGCTTGGTAATCCCGCTGCCCTCGTAATCATCGATGGCGCGCAGCAGTTCGCCCGCCTTCTTTGCGTCGGTGATTGCACCGTAGTGGGTGACGGTCGGCGCAGTCAGTGCACCGCGCAAGTCGCGGGTAGGGTCTGACACCAGCCGCGCCGTTGCCACGGCATAGCGAAACACGGCCCCGGCCAGTTGCAGGCTGCGCCGGGCGCTTTCCAGCTTCCCCTTGCCTTCGATCCGGCGAATGGCCGTCAAAACGTCCGCCGGTTGAATCTCGCCAATGGGCAGTTTGCCGATGGACCCGCAGACAAGAGACAGCAGATACTCGCTGCGCGTGGCGGTCGCAGGTGCCCAACCTTTGGTGCCGTCGCGCCGCCGCTTCTCGCAATATTCACCGCAGATCGCCTTGAACGTATCCGCCGCCTGAATGCGGGCGCGCAACTTCTCGCGCTGCTTTTCCCGGGACGGGTCTTTGCCGAGCGCGATCAGTTCCCGCGCTTCCTCGCGCCGCCTGCGAGCTTCACCAAGTCCGATTTCAGGATAGGCCCCGATGGCCAGCAGCTTCTCGCGCCCATCGACGCGATACTTGAGCCGCCAGAGCTTTCCCCCGGCTGGCGTGATCAGCAGGAACATGCCGCCGCCGTCTGTCAGCTTGATCGCCTTTGTGCCGGGCTTTGCATTGCGGATGGCTACATCGGTCAAAGCCACGGGATTGCCTGCCTTTCAGGGGGCCATACCCCCCAATATACCCCCAAGCATGGGGGTATCGACTTGGCCGTTTTGCGTATACCCCCCAATCATACCCCCAGCGACTGGTGGCTGAATGCAAACGCGGGCGAACGCTTGCGGCTTGATAGCCGCTAAATACCTTGGTTTTTGGGGGTTTGTCTAGACGCCTGCGAACATCGGCGGACAGGAAAATGGAGCGGGTGAAGGGAATCGAACCCTCGTCACTTGCTTGGGAAGCAAAAGCTCTACCATTGAGCTACACCCGCGTTCGGTCGCTTCACTGGCATTGGGCGGGGGGAAGGTCAACGGGGAAACGTTGCACGGCGGTTCAGTCGAAGGAGACTTTGCCGCGCCCGGCTTTGACGGAGCCGCGCAGTTTTTTGCCCTTGATGCGCTGTTCCTTGCCGACGCGGTTCAGGCGGCTCTTGGCACGCTGCGCGGGCAGCTGCTGCGCCTCCTTCAGCAACTCGGCCAAGCGCTCTCGGGCATCGGCGCGGTTAGCTTCCTGCGTGCGAAAGCGGCGAGCGGCGATCACCAATTCGCCCCGTGCAGTCATCCGGCTGCCTGCCAGCTCTTTCAGTCTTGCAAAGATGGGCGGCGACAGGCGCAGGGCGTAGATATCCAGGCGCAACTGCACGGCGGTGGCCACCTTGTTGACGTTCTGGCCGCCCGGCCCCGACGCTGCTATGAAGCTTTCGGTCGCCAGCGACTGGGCGCGCTCGATCAGTTCGTCAGCCATCGTCGTTTTGCTGCGCTGCATCGGGTGCAGCAAAACCGAGCGCAGCGAAATCCTCGGGGAAGGGGGCCTGCGCAACGATCGGGGGCTTGCCGTCGCGGGGGACTGTGAGGGCGGCGGCATGCAGCATGGTGCGCGCGGCGTTGTTGCCTTCGCCGTAGACGGGGTCGCCCAGCAGTGCCGCGCCAAGGCCACTGGCGGCGTGGACGCGGATCTGGTGCGTGCGGCCGGTTTCGGGGCGGAATTCGACCAAGGTGCGGCCCTCATGCTCGGCCAGCCTGCTCCAGTGCGTGATGGCGGGCTTTCCCTTGCGCGCCGGGATCATGCGCCAGCCATCCTTCATGGTGCTGACCTTGGACAGTGCCAATTCGATCGTGCCCGCGTCTTGCGCAATCACGCCATCGACGATGCCAAGATAAACCTTCTCCACCGTTCGCGCTTCGAACGCGGCGGCAAAGCGCTTGAGCGCCTTGGGATTGCGCGCCAGCAGGAGGCAACCGGATGTATCACGGTCCAGGCGATGAACCGGCGCGGGATCACGCTGGAAGTTGAGGCGCAAGTGCTCCAGCTGATCGTCCAGGCTGGGGCCACCGGTGCGGGGGGCGTCGAGCGGCAAGCCCGCTGGCTTATCGATGACAAGCGCCTCGCCATCTTCGAAAAGGATCGCCGGCACGCTCATACCACCGCCTCCGCGATGCGGCGCACGGCTTCGTCCAGCTTCGCCTCATCGGCGGCAAAGCTGATGCGAAAGCCCTCCCTGCCACCGAATGCGGAGGCAGGGACCACCGCAACGCCGTGGTCCAGCAGGTGCAGCACGAGTGCAGCATCGTCACCGAAGCGATCCATCAGCGGTGCAGCATCGACCATGCAGTAGAAAGCGCCTTGCGGAACCGGTGTGGAGAGGCCGGGGATGGCGTTGATCGCGCTGACCACCTTGTCGCGGCGGGTGCGAAAGCGTTCGCGCCAGTCGGCCAGGAATTCCTGCGGGCCTTCGAACGCGGCGACGGCCGCGGCTTGGCTGATCGAGCAGGGATTGCCGGAGGAGTGGGATTGCAGCTTCTCCATCGCGCGGATCAGCCATTCGGGGCCGGCAGCCACGCCAATGCGAAATCCGGTCATCGCATGGCTCTTGGAAACGCCCGAGATCGTGAGGATGCGATCCGCCAGATCGGGGAATTGCGTGGCTAGCGTGACATGCGGTTTCCCGGTGTAGTTAAGCGGTGCGTAGATGTCGTCAGACAGCACCATCACGCGCGGATGACGGCGCAGCACGTCACCAATGCTGCGCAGCATTTCAGGCGGGTACCATGCCCCGGTGGGGTTGCCGGGGCTGTTCAACAGCAGCCACTGCGTGCGCGGACCAATCTGTGCTTCCAAATCCGCGCCGGTGAACAGGTAGTCGCGGCCGGGTGACGTGATCAGCGGCACCACCTTGCCCCCGGCGAAGCGCACGATCTCAGGATAACTGACCCACCAGGGCGCGGGCACGATCGCTTCCTCGCCTTCGCTGATCGTCGCCAGCAGCGCGTGAAAGATCGCTTGTTTGCCTCCGGCGCTGACGGTGATCTGCGAGGTCGGTACCTCGATACCCAGATCGCGCGCGAAGTGGAGGGCGGCGGCCTGCTTCAGGCGAGTGGTGCCACCCACTGCGGTGTAGCGCGTCTCCCCGGCATCCAAAGCGGCCTTGGCGGCGGCGATGACATGCGGCGGGGTGGCGAAGTCCGGCTCACCCACAGAGAGCGAAATGATGTCCACCCCCTGTTCGCGTAGCCGGGTGGCCCGGTCTGTCATGGCGGTGGTTTGCGAAGGCGCGATGCGCTGAAGAGCTAGGGAGGTTTGCATCAGGTAAGCAGCCGGGCAGGCATCAGGCCACGCAGGGCGTTGCCGATCAGGAAGCCGGAGGCCAGATCATCCAGGGTCAGCGCGGCTTCGACGGCGCGGCCTTCGTCCAGCAAGGACCGGCGTAGCACGCCCGGCAGCAGGCCGAGCGACGTCGGCGGAGTGAGGAGGCCGCCGTCACGTTCGACGAAAATGTTGGTGAAGCAGCCCTCGGTGACGTGGCCGTCATCGCGCAGGAACAGCGCTTCGTGGGCGCCCGCATCTTTCGCAACGGTGAGGCCCGCCTCGTAAAAGCGACGGTCGCTGGTCTTGTGGCGCAACCGCCAATCGCCCTCATCCACGGGCAGAGGCAGTACCGCGCAGATCGCGGGTTGCGGCAGGAGAGGCGGGATATCGGACAATTCCAGAGCGAATGCCCCGCTGCGCGAAGCGACGATGCGCAGAACCGATGGTTTGTCGGCATCGAAGCACAAGGCTTGGATGGCATTGCGCAGGGCATGGCGGTCAAACGAGAAGTCCAGCGTTTCCGCACTACCGCGAAGCCGTTCCAGATGCAGTTCCAGCAGCGGAATGCCGTTCTCCGGTGTGAAGCGCATGGTTTCGATCAGATCGAAACGAGCGACTTGTCCGGTTGCTGGCCCTGCCGTGGGGCTCCTTCCCGATTGTCGCACGAAGCCCCCTTTGACCAGGCACTCCCGCCATTCGGGAAGCGCTTGCGAATCCGCGACGATTGCGGAGCCGACGCCCAGAACCGCTCGGCCGCCGGGTTGGTTGCCCCCCGTGCCGTCCGTTTCCAGGCGAAGGGTGCGGATTGCCACATTGAACGCCGCATCGCCAGAGGGATCGATCCGGCCGATACTGCCACAATAGAGCTGCCGGGGATCATGCTCGACCTCGGCGATCAGTTCCATCGCCCGGATCTTGGGCGCGCCCGTGATCGAACCGCAGGGGAACAGTGCCCTAAGCAGATCGAATGCATTCCGATCAGGCGGCAGTTCGCCGCAGACGGTGGAAACCATCTGATGCACCGTGGGATAGCTTTCGATGGCGAACGGCTGTTCCACACGAACCGAGCCGGGGCGCGCCACGCGGGAAAGATCGTTGCGCATCAGGTCGACGATCATCAGGTTTTCGGCGCGATCCTTGGACGAAGCCGCCAGATCGGCGCGCAAGGCTTCGTCCTCCGCCGTATCCCCGCCGCGCGGCCGCGTGCCTTTCATCGGGCGCACTCGGACTGCTTTGCCCGCCAGGCTGAACAGCAGTTCGGGCGAGAAGCTGAGCCACCAATCCGCGCCGTCATGCACGATGCCCCCGTGCCCCGCCGCCGCGTTGGGCCGCAGCGCGGTGTAAAGCGCCAGCGGGTCTCCGGCCCATGGCCCGGCCAGCGGAAACGTCAGGTTGGCCTGATAGATGTCCCCCTCGGTGATCGCCTGCTGCAATCGCGCGAAAGACTGTTGATAGGCCCCCGGCGAGACTTGCGGTTCCAATGGGCCGATGCTGGCGGGAAGACCCTTGTGCCGGCGCTCAAGCCATGCGGGCATGTCCGCTGCGGCGATGGAAGTGTAGCCCGCGAACGCGCCAAACCACAGCAGCGGCGCCTGGCCCGATCGCGCGGGCAGGAGCGGCGCGAGGCGAGGTTCCAGCGCCAAGCCGGCTTCGTATGTCAATATTCCGGCCAGGTGATGACCTTGGCCGGAAAGCGCTTCCAGCCGGGCGAGCGCGGGCAACACGTCGGCAGGGCGCATCGCGGTCACGACGGCCACCGGATCACGATAGAGCCGGGCGGCGGCGGCTCCTTCGTGGCGCGCATCGTCGAGCAGCACGAATGGCGCGGCGGCCAGCGGGCGGTCCGCGTCAGGGTAGCCCAGAGCGGGTTGGTCTGGATCAAGGGCATCGGCGGTCGGCACGGCAGGTGCCTTAGCGGGCGCGGCGCGCCGTGGCAAAATCCCTCTCGCACAGGGCGCGAGTGCGGCTTATCGTTGCTCGCTGAAATACAAGGAGCGCGCGGATGGCCGATATCTTTCTGGGGCTGGGCGGCAATGGTGAGCGGCAGGAAATGCGGCTTTCGCGTGCGAACCGGCATGGCCTAGTCGCCGGCGCGACCGGCACCGGCAAGACGGTGACCTTGCAGACCATCGCCGAGCAGTTCTCCGCCGCCGGAGTCCCGGTGTTCCTGGCCGACGTGAAAAGCGATCTTTCCGGCATCGCCATGCCGGGCAGCCCCACCTTCAAGAACGCCGCCATCCTGGAAGCGCGCGCCGCCGAGATCGGGCTTACCGACTACGCTTATTCTGATAAGCCAGCGGTTTTCTGGGACCTGTACGGCGAACAAGGCCACCCGATCCGCACCACGATCTCGGAAATGGGGCCGTTGCTGTTGGCGCGCTTGCTGGACTTGAACGAGACGCAGGAAGGCGTGCTGAACATCGTCTTCCGGTACGCGGACGAGCAGGGACTGCTGTTGCTGGATTTGGAAGATCTGCAGGCGATGCTGGTCCACACTGCCGAAAACGCTGCCACGCTGACCACCAGGTACGGCAACGTCTCCAAGGCCAGTGTCGGCACGATCCAGCGCCAGTTGCTCGGCCTGGAAAGTCAGGGCGGTGCGCAGTTTTTCGGCGAGCCGGCGCTGGAAATCAACGACTTCATCCGCTGCGACGAGCGGGGGCGCGGCATGATCAACGTGCTGGCGGCCGACAAGCTGATGCGCAGCCCAAAGCTCTACGCCACGTTCCTGCTGTGGCTGCTGGCCGAATTGTTTGAGACGCTGCCCGAGGTGGGCGATCCGGAGAAGCCGCGTCTGGTGTTCTTCTTCGATGAAGCGCACCTGCTGTTCGACGATGCACCCAAGGCGCTGCAGGAAAAGGTCGAGCAAGTCGTGCGGCTGGTCCGGTCCAAGGGCGTTGGCGTCTATTTTGTGACGCAGAACCCGATCGACGTGCCGGAACAGATCGCCGGGCAGCTGGGCAACCGCGTGCAGCACGCGCTGCGCGCCTTCACCCCGCGTGACAAGAAGGCGATCAAGGCAGCTGCCGAGACCTTTCGGATCAATCCCGAGCTCGATGTCGAGCAGGCGATCACCGAGCTGAAGACGGGTGAGGCGCTGGTCTCCACGCTGGAAGAGGATGGTGCGCCGTCCATCGTGCAGCGCACGCTGATTGCGCCGCCGCGCTCACGCCTGGGGCCGATCACGCCCAAGGAGCGCGCGGTGATCCAGTCGGTCAGCCCGTTTGCCGGGAAATACGACGAGCGGGTGGATCGGGAAAGCGCCGAAGAGGTGCTGGCGGCCAAGGCGGCCGACGCTGCCGCCACCGCGCAGGAGGTGGCGGAGAAGGGCGAAGAGGCGGTCGCCCGGCAGGAGCGCAAGAGCCCCGGCTTGTGGGACGGTATCGGCGGCAAAGTGGCGCGTGCGGCGGCCGGGGCGGCGGCGGCCAGCGCGGGTTCGATCCTGGCCAGCTCGATCCAGGGCAAGACCAGCCGCGCCAGCCCCCGCGCCACAGCCGCCAGCGCGGCGGCGGGGACCATCGGCAACACGCTGGACAAGGCGATCGGTATTCCCGGGCTAGGGCGGTTCGCGCGCAATCTCATTGGCGGGCTGATGCGGTAGGGGCGGCCCGCTTTCCCGTTCGTGTCGAGCCAAGTCGAGACTCGATGGATTGGCGCACAGGTGTCTCGACTTGGCTCGACACGAACGGCCGTATCGGAACAACCTTGCCTCCACCCGGATCAGCTCCGGGCCGGCATCACCCCAGCGGCAGGCGCAACTCTGCCGTCAGCCCGCCTACCGTGCCATCGCGCGCCATGCGGTTGGCCAGATGCAAAGCACCACCGTGCTGATCGGCGATCGCGCGTGCCAGGGCCAGCCCGAGCCCGGCGCCCCCGGTTTCGGTATTGCGTGAAGGGTCGCCGCGCATGAACGGCTGCATCATCGTTTCGATCGAGGCTTCGGGAATGCCGGGGCCGTCATCCTCGATCCGGATCACCGCCGTATCCTTGTCGCGTGCCAGCGAAATGCGCGCGGTTTGGCCATAGCGCAGGGCGTTGCCGATCAGGTTGCGTAACGCTCGGCGCAGCCATGTGGGGCGAAGCTCCATCACGGCGCGCTCGGTATCGCCCAATTCCACGGCTTCGCCCATATCCTCGAACTCTTCGACCACGGCGGAGACCAGCGCCGATAGCTCGGTGCGCTCCAGTGGATCGCTGGGGCGGCCGACACGCGCGAGCGAAAGGATGTCATCCAGCGTGCGCACGATGTCCTCGATCGTGGCGGCCATGCGGGCGCGCTCGGTATCATCCTCCACGGATTCGATGCGGACGCGCAACGCGGTCAGCGGGGTCTTCAGGTCATGCCCGATCGCCCCCAGCATCACGTCCTTTTCGTCCAGCAGCGATGCGATGCGCCACTCCATGGCGTTCAGTGCCACGATCAGGCGGCGCATGTCTTCCGGCCCCATCGGCGTGACTTGTCCGGAGGGGTCCTGCGTCGCCGCGAAGCGTGCGACCTGTCGCGTCAGTGCGTCCAGCGGACGCGTGATCCGGCGCAGGATCAGCGCGACCACACCCACCAGCACGACATAGATCGCCAGCGTCTGCAGCAGCAGCGGCAGCAGCAGCGCATCCGCCAGTGGCGGTGCCCGCACCCGAGCGATCATCCATCCGCCCGTTTGCGGCGCGCGCACTCCGGCGATGTAGAGATCGGCCCGCCGCGCGTGGGCGATCACTTCCTGCGGCAACGCCAGCCGCGCGGCTCGCCGGGCGAGGGCCGCGCTGGCGAACGGATCGGCTGCGACCGGGCGGCGCAGCACGACCACGTCGGTCACGGGAAAGTCTTGCGTCGCCAGGATATCGCGAAGCTTCTCCTCGGCGCTCAGGTCGCGCTGCTCGCCTGGCAGCAGCGGAGCTTGGCCGCGCGCTTGCACGGGGTAGCGATGCAGCCGTTCGCTGAACAAGCCGGGGCCCATGCGCATCTGGCGTGGTGCTCGTTCCATCCCGCGTGTCTTGGCGATCAGGCGAAAGGCCAGCGCGCTCATTGTTTCGGCCTGGAAGCGCTCTCGCTGGGCCCTATAGACCAAGGCTGCGCCCAATCCCTGAACCAGCAGCAGCGCCGCCGCGACCGCCAGCAGCATCTGCCCCATCAGGCTGCCGGGGCGGGGCAGTTTCAATCCTGGTCTGCCGTGATACGCTTCACGTCCGCGGCCAGCATGTAGCCGCCGCCCCACACCGTCTGGATCAATTGCGGATTGCGGCTGTCCACCTCGATCTTGCGGCGCAGGCGACTAACCTGATTGTCCACCGCCCGGTCGAACAAGTGGGCCTCGCGCCCCTGCACCATGTCGAGCAGGCGATCGCGATCCAGAACCTGGCGCGGATGCTCCAGGAAGGCCAGCAGCAGCCGGAACTCGACCGAGGAAATGGCGACCACCGCGCCGTCCTTGTCGGTCAACCGCCGCTTCAACGGATCCAGGCACCAGCTTTCGAATTCGAACAATTCGTTCTCGCCAGTGGGCGCAGAGGTGCGCGAGGCGCGGCGCAGGACGCTGCGGATGCGGGCGACAAGTTCGCGCGGCTCGAAGGGCTTTGTCACATAATCGTCCGCGCCGATTTCGAGTCCGACGATACGATCGGTCGCCTCGGCCCGCGCCGTCAGGAAGATCACGGGAATATCCCGGCTTTCCACCAGGTGCCGGCATAGCGACAGGCCGTCTTCGCCCGGCATCATGATGTCGAGCAGGACGATGTGCGGCTTGTCTTCCTTCAGGCGGCTGCGCGCTTCCGCTGCGCTGGCGGCCGCGGTCACGAGGAACCCC
Organism: uncultured Novosphingobium sp.; assembly: GCF_964277725.1. Lineage (NCBI taxonomy): Bacteria > Pseudomonadati > Pseudomonadota > Alphaproteobacteria > Sphingomonadales > Sphingomonadaceae > Novosphingobium > uncultured Novosphingobium sp. Next base: position 50,194 of record NZ_CAXYKL010000196.1, read on the forward strand.
TGGCGAGTGAGGTACTCCGCCAGGGGTTCACGCAAGGCCGCCTCGTCATCGATGAGCAGCACCTTGGGGGGTGCGGTATCGTTCATTCCCGGTCCGCTCTATCCTCAGCCTTGTTCGCGTTGCGCGCGCATCTGCTGCCACTTGACCTTCATCTGCTCACGCATGGCGGCGCGTTCCTGCGGCGTTACCTGACCATCCTTGTTCGCGTCCATAGCATCAAATCGCTGGAGGGCACGGGCGGTGAAATCGGCCTGCGTGATCGAGCGATCGCCCTGCGCGCCGGCCATCTTGCCCATCATGCCGCCACCACGGCGATGGCCCCAATGACCACGGCCCTGCTTCATCGGGCCATTGTCCGCCATGAATTCGGCCTTGCTGATCTGGCCGTCGTTGTTGGTATCCAGCCGCGCGAACCGCTTTTCCTTGCGGGTTTCGCGCAAGGCCTGCCAATCGGTGCGATCAAGCTTGCCGTCCTTGTTGGCATCCATGCGGGCAAAGCGCTCCTGCGACTTGGCCTGCACTTCAGCGCGGGTCATCACGCGATTGGGATCGCGGCCTTCGCGCGCTTGGTCCTGTGCCGGAGCGGCGATCGCGGTGCCGCCCAGCACGAGTGCGGCCATCGAAATGCCGAGGATTAGGGTTTTCATCTGTCTCTCCAAAACTGGTGCCCATCAAAATGGGAAAGCCGCAGTCCGCGCCAAGGGAGGGGGAAACGCGTCCTGCGACTTTCTGCGTCCTCTTCTAGAGGCCTTTTGTCGCGCAGTTATGCCAGTTTAACAGCACTTTGTGATGATTTGTATCATCCGCCGCGGCTGGTTCACCCAGCCGCAAGATCGACTTTCACGCTATCGCGCTCGATGTTGCGTGCCTTGGCCGGCGGTGATGAACAAGGCCGTAGCCTGTCCATCGACATCGGCGGTGTGCCACACGCCCGGCGTATTGATCGCGTATTGCCCTGCAGTCAGCGTCACTGAAGCAGTGCTGCCGTCAGCGGCTTCCTGGATCAGCGTCATTTCGCCCGCCACGCAGATCACCATCTCGTCCCCGGCGGGATGCATCTCCCAACTGGTCCAGCACTCGGTGAAATCGTAGAGCGAGACGAGGCGGCCTTCCGCGCCATCGGCAGCCGTGCGGGCCGCATAGGCCTCATACCATGCCATGCCGGCGAAGGCCGGTTGCGCCACGGCCTTCGCCCCCAGCCCGAGGTGCGCAGGATGCGTGCGAAGATCGTGTGCGATGGCGCCCATCAGCCCGCTATCGGCTGGCAGCGCGCTTCGAGCCAGGCGCGATCCTCGCCTTCCAGGCGCGGGCCGATCACGGCCAGGACTTGCGCATGATATGCGTTCCACCAGGCGATATCGTCCGGTGTCATCAGCGAGAGGTCGAGCAAAGAGGCATCGAACGGCACCAGCGTCAGCGTTTCGAAGCCCATGTAATCATCCTCGGCCCCATCGATCTGGCGCTTCTCGACCAGCACGAGGTTTTCCAGCCGGATGCCGAACGCGCCCGCCTTGTAATAGCCGGGCTCGTTCGAGATGATCATGCCGGGCACCAGTTCCTGATCGGTGCCCGCCTGGCCGCCCGCCGACTTGGCGATGCGCTGCGGACCTTCGTGAACCGCCAGGAAGCTGCCGACGCCGTGGCCGGTGCCGTGGGCGTAATCCAAACCCGCTTGCCACAGGAACTGGCGCGCCAGCACGTCCAGCTGATGCCCCGCCGTGCCGCGCGGGAAGACGGCTCGGGCAATGGCGATGTGCCCCTTCATCACGCGCGTGAAGCGGTCCTTCACTTCGGCGGAGGGTTCGCCCGCACCGCCAACCCAGACGGTGCGGGTGATGTCGGTGGTGCCGTCCGGGTACTGACCGCCCGAATCGACCAGATAGACGCTGCCAGGCTCCAGCGTGCGATTGGTCTCTTCGCTGACGCGGTAGTGCATGATCGCGCCGTTCGGCCCCGCGCCGGAGATCGTGTCGAACGACAGATCGCGCAGGTCGCCGCTCTGCTGGCGGAAGTCCTGCAACGCATCGGCGGCGGACATCTCTGTCACGGTGCCGGAGGGGCCGTTCTGTTCCAGCCAGCGCAGGAAGCGGGAAACCGCCGCGCCATCGCGGGCCTGGGCATCACGGTGGCCCTGCTGCTCCACCGGATTCTTGATCGCCTTGGGCAACACGGCAGGATCGCG
>NZ_CAXYKL010000197.1:0-7202 GCF_964277725.1 uncultured Novosphingobium sp.
GGCGATGGGCGCGTGCCGGGTGCGAGCGCGGAGACTCTGCGCGGCACGCTGTTCGGCAATTCGGGGCAGAACGGGCTGGGCGTGTTTGCCGCCTATCTGTTCAGCAACAACGCGGGCGTCTCGATCATGGCCTTCGCGCTGGGCTTTGCGTTCGGCATCCCGACGCTGCTGCTGCTGGTGCAGAACACCGCGATGCTGGGGGCGATGCTGTGGCTCTATCACGGCGCGGGCTTGACGATCGACCTGATCGGCTGGCTCTCCGTCCATGGCACCACCGAGCTGTTCGCGATCCTGCTGGCGGGCGGGGCAGGGCTGCATATCGGGCGCTCGATGGCGTTTCCCGGCAATCGCAGCGTGCTGGCCGCCGCGTCCGAATCCGGCCGCCGCGCGGCGCAAGTCATGGCGGGCGTGGTGCTGATGCTGATCGTGGCCGCGGGGCTCGAAGGCTTTGCCCGCCAGCTGGTGGACAACACGCCGGGGCGGCTGGCCATCGGCGGGTTCATGCTGGCGGGGTGGTGCGCCTATTTCTTCGCTTTCGGGCTGAGGCGCCGCTGATGGCTCGCACCGCCGCACTTCCCCGCCGCCTGGTCCGCACCAGCCAGCAGCGCACGCTGGTGACGCCAGAGGGCGTGGCGCTGCCGCTCACCGTGGCCAGCCGGGGCTCGCGCGCCGGGGCGCTGATGCTGGATTTCATCTTCATCGGCACCGCCTTCACGCTGGTGACGATCGGGCTGGTGGCGCTGGCGGGCGGAGTCGCCAGTGTCGCCGGCCGGTTCGGCAGCGGCTCGCCCGGCGCGGCGGTGTTCCAGTTCCTGGTGGTGGTTTGGATGATCGCGGCGTTCCTGGCCCGCCACGCCTATTTCCTGTGGTTCGAACTGGGCGCGCGCGGGGCGACGCCGGGCAAGCGACTGATCGGCATCCGCATCGCCGCGCGCGATGGTGGGCGGCTGACGGCGGAGATGGTGATCGCCCGCAACCTGCTTCGCGATATCGAGCTGTTCCTGCCGATCGGCTTCATCGCCACCGCCGGGGCGGACAGTCCGCCCGCCTGGCTGACGGCGGCGGCGTGGTTCGCGCTGTTCATGCTGCTGCCTTGCTTCAACCGCGACCGGCTGCGGGCGGGGGACATCGTGGCAGGCACCTGGGTGGTGGAGGCGCCGCGCCAGAAGCTGGAAGCGCCCATCGCCACCCCGCTGCCCACCGCGACCGAGGCGCCGCGCTATCGCTTCACCGAGGCGGAACTGGCGATCTACGGCGAGTACGAATTGCAGACGCTGGAGCGCATCTTGCGCGAGGATCGGGAGGCGGCTCTGGAATCGGTGCGTGCCGCCATCGCCGCCAAGATCGGGCGCGAGGACAACAACGGCTGGGAAGATCCGCGCGCGTTCCTGGAGGCCTATTATGCGCAACTACGCTCCCGCCTGGAGACGGGGATGCGCATGGGCCAGCGCAAGGCGGACAAGTTCGCGGGGTAGGGCGGTCGGTTCAGGCCTGGGGCGATGTCAAAGCATCAGCCCGAACGGGAGACGGGGGGGGCTGCCGCGGGGGCCAGCCCCCTTCACATCACTCGGCCGCGACGGCGGTCTTGTTCTCTTCGTAGCGGGCGATCGCTTCCAGCGTGATGCGGCGTGCCTCTTCAGCTCCGCCCCAAACGCCGATGCGCACCCACTTCTTCTTCTCCAAGTCCTTGTAGTGGGTGAAGAAGTGCTCGATCTGCTCCATCACGATGCCGGGCAGATCGTCCTTTTCGGTGACGTTGGAGTAGTAGGGGAACACGCTGTCAGCGGGAACGCAGACCAGCTTTTCGTCGCCGCCGGCTTCGTCTTCCAGGTTCAGCACCGCGATCGGGCGCGCCGCCACGACCGATCCGGGAACGAAGGGCGAGCGGGCGATCACCAGCGCGTCCAGCGGATCGCCGTCGGGCGAAAGGGTGTGCGGCACGAAACCGTAGTTCGCCGGGTAACGCATCGGCGTATGCAGGATGCGATCCACGAACAGCGCGCCCGAGGCTTTGTCGAACTCGTACTTAACGGGCTCGCCACCGATGGGCACTTCGATGATCACGTTCAGACTTTCAGGAGGATTGTCTCCAACGGGAATCATGTCGATGCGCATGGCCGTCCTTCTCTAGCGCCCACATGGGCGTATTGTGATTTACTGTGGGCGCGACTTAGCCGCCACGTTGCTGCACCGCAACGTGAATCCATGCTTGCCGATCGGCTAAGTGTTAGGCCGTTACTTGCGGGGGGCCAGCAACCGGTCCAGCCCCGCCTCGCCGCCGCCGGTCCGTTCCAGCCAGGGGAAGCGCAGGCCGCCGTTCCAGGTGATCGGCACGGTCAGGTACTGGTCCCCCCGCTTCACCATCAGCTGGATCGGGCGATTGCCGCCCTTGGCCGCCGTCACCGCATCGCGGATCACGTCGTGCGAGAACGCGGTGCCGTTCACCGCCAGGATCTTCGCGCCCTTGACCAGGCCGGCATCGAAGGCCGGACCGTCCCACAAGGTAGAGGTGACTTCACCTTCTGTGTTGACCGCCATGCCCAGCGAATAGCTGAGATCCAGCGACTTGCGATCCTTGGATGCGCCCTCCTGGTAGGGGTTGGGCTTGTCCTTCCAGACCAGCTTGTAGCCCGCCTTCTCGATCCCGGCGATGGGCGCGGCGCGGCCCGGCGTGTAGAGCCGATCCCGCAGGAAGGTGGCCCAATCATAGGCATAGACACCATTCAGCGTGCCGACGACATCGTCGAACGTATAGGTCAGTTCCCCCCAGTCGCCATTGCGCATGCCGAAGAAGGCGCGGGCGAAATCGTCCAGCCCCTTCGCGCCGCGCGTGCCCTGGCGGATTACCTGGTCGGCCTCCAGCCAGACGAGCGCGCCTTCGTTGTAATAGTCCTCTCCCCGAGTGACCGAATCGAAGGGGATCGGTTTGCGGCCGTTGATGATCGGATCGTAGGTGGTGTCCTCCACCGATCGCCAGCCGCGCCCCGGAACACCCTCAGCATAGCGGGCGGCGTTGCTGGCAAGTGCGCCCAGCACCACGTCCTTGGGCTGAACGCCCGAGCGTGCGGCCAGGACGAGACCCCAGAACTGCGTCTGCCCTTCATAGACCCACAGTAGCGAATTGCGCATCGGGTACTGGTATTCGGGCGTCCACAGTTCGGCCGGACGGCGATACTTGCCATTCCAGCTGTGGACCAGTTCGTGCGGGATGACATTGCGATCCCAGGCCATCGCCTCCCATTCGATCCAGGCGCTGGGCTCCATCTGATTTTCGCTGGAGCGGTGATGCTCCAGCCCGATGCCGCCCATCCGGTCGGTCAGCGCCAGCAGCAGGTCATAGTGGTCGAAGTGCCGCGCGCCGAACAGCGCCGTCGCTTCGGAAACCAGCTTGCGATAGGTGTCGAGGTTCTCGGGCTTGATCGCCAGATCGCGCGGATCATCGGCGACGACGTCGATCTTCACGTTCTGGCCCAGATCCCAGCTCTTGGCGTGGAGCCCGGCGAAGATCGGCGAATCGACCAGCGTGGCATAATCGGTGGTAGCCCAGCGAACGGTGTCGGCCTGGCGCGTCATGCCATCAAGCGCGGTGAACACCGTCCAGCCGGTCGGCACTTTCACTTGCGCCGCCACCGGGATGCGCCGGGCGTAGTAACCGGCGGGGTAGAGCGACATCTTCTCCCACTGCAGGTTCAGCATTTCCTGCGTCATGGTGATGCGCCCTTCCGCCGTCTGCAGCGGAGAGGTGTGGACGAAGCGCGCGGTGACGGTGCGGGTGCCGGCGGGCAGCACCAGGTGGAAGGCGTTCACCTGCACATCGTCACGCTGCCAGGCGATCGGCTTGCCATCCGCCTCGAAGCGAATGTTGGCGAACAGGGCCAGGCTGTTGCGGGGCGAATGGCCGCCGGGGATCCACAGCGGCTCCAGCAGCGTCACTTCGGTAGTGTTGGCGGCGACGGGGATCGTCTCCACCACCGAATAGATACCGCGCCGGGTGTCCGTGGCATCGATGGCAAGACCGATAGTGCCGGGATAAGCCTCGTCGCGGGGGGGCGAAAGCGGGGCGGGCAGTGGCGCCGCCATGGGGGCGCTGTTGCCGGGTGATTGCGCCCATGCCGGTTGGGCAAGGGCAAGAGCGAGCGCGGCGACCGAAAGCGTTGTTTTCATGGAAGCAAGTCTTGGCGCATTCGGCATATCGCTCGCAAGCCCCGTGATGGCGTAACGCACAGGCGCTTTGATCGAGGGCGAGCGCAGCAGAAACAGCTCCCCGCTTTGCTTCACCGCGCGCCTCGGCTAAGCGCGCGAACGATGAATACCACCCCCCAAGCCATTCGCGGCACCCAGGACATTTTCGGCGCAGAGGCGGAGGCTTTCGCCCGCGTCGTCCAGACGTTCGAGCGGGTGCGCCGCCTGTACCGCTTTCGCCGCGCCGAGATGCCGGTATTCGAGAAGACCGCCGTATTCTCCCGCTCGCTGGGCGAGACCACCGATGTCGTCTCCAAGGAGATGTACTCCTTTGATGATCGCGGCGGCGAATCGCTGACGCTGCGGCCCGAATTCACCGCCGGCATCGCCCGCGCCTACATCACCAACGGCTGGCAGCAGCACGCGCCGTTGAAGCTGGCCACGCACGGGCCGCTGTTCCGGTACGAGCGGCCGCAGAGGGGCCGCTATCGCCAGTTCCACCAGATCGACGCCGAAGTGATCGGCGCGGGCGAACCGGCCGCCGATGTCGAACTGCTGGTGATGGCGGACCACTTGCTGAAGGAACTGGGTATTGCCGATGGCGTGACGCTGCAGCTCAATACGCTGGGCGATGCCGCCAGTCGCGATGCCTGGCGCGCGGCGCTGGTCGAGTATTTTCGCGCTCACGCCGCCGACTTGTCGGAAGATTCGCAGGACCGGCTGGAGCGTAATCCGTTGCGCATCCTGGACAGCAAGGACCCGCGCGATCGCCCCTTCGCCGACGCCGCGCCGCGTATCGACGATTACCTGTCGGCTGAGGCGCAGGACTTTTTCGGGGCGGTGACACAAGGGCTCGAAGCGGCGGCGGTGGCTCATACCCGCGCCCCGGCCCTTGTGCGTGGGCTGGACTACTATCGACACACTGCTTTCGAATTCGTGACCGACCGCCTAGGCGCGCAGGGCACTGTGCTGGGCGGTGGCCGCTACGACGGCTTGATGGAGGCTCTGGGCGGCCCGGCGACTCCGGCGGTCGGCTGGGCCGCGGGGATTGAGCGGCTTGCGATGCTGGTGGCCGATGCCGGCGAAGTGGCCGAAGCCAAGGCGGACGTGGCGATCATCCCGCTGGGCCCCGCGGCGGACACTGCATGCCTGGGCCTGGCCGCCACGCTGCGCCGCTCCGGCCTCGCGGTCGACATGGGCTATCGCGGCAACATGAAGAAGCGCATGAGCCGCGCCAACGACAGCGGCGCGCGCTTTGCCCTGATCGTGGGCGACGAGGAACTCGCGGCGGGCGAGGCGATGGTGAAAGACCTCGTTTCCGGTGAGCAGGAGCGCCTTCCGCTCCACGCGATCCCGGCAAGGATCGGCGTCCGCTGATTCCATGAGTATCTCCGAACATCGTCTGCAGCAGCTGGCCGGTCGCCTGGCCGAGCTTGAGGCGCGTCTGGCGTCGGGCACGCTGGAAGGCGATGCCTTCGTCGCCGTCAGCCGCGATTACGCCGAGCTGGAGCCGGTGGCCCGCGTCGCTTCGGAAGTCCTGGCGATGCGCGCCGAGCTGGAAAGCGTGGCCGCGCTGTCCGATCCCGATCCGGAGATGCGGGCCCTGGCGGAAGAGGAAATCGCCCGCATCAAGGCCGAGCTTCCCGAGGCGGAGCGCCGCCTGTCGCTCGCCATGCTGCCGCGCGATGCCGCCGATCAGCGCCCGGCGATGCTGGAAATCCGCGCCGGAACCGGGGGTGACGAGGCCGGCCTGTTCGCCGCCGATCTCTACCGCATGTACGAACGCTACGCCGCAGAGCAGGGCTGGCGGGTAGAGATGATCAGCGCCAGCGCGAGCGACGTGGGCGGCTTCAAGGAAGTGGTGGCCAACGTCGCGGGCACCGGCGTCTTCGCCAAGCTGAAATTCGAAAGCGGCGTCCACCGCGTCCAGCGCGTACCCGTCACCGAAAGCGGCGGGCGCATCCATACTTCGGCGGCGACCGTGGCGGTGCTGCCCGAGCCGACCGAGGTGGACGTGCAGATCAACGATGGCGACCTCAAGATCGATATCTACCGGGCCAGCGGCGCGGGTGGCCAGCACGTCAACACCACCGATTCGGCGGTGCGCATCACCCACTTGCCCACCGGCCTGGTGGTGATCCAGCAGGATCAGCGCAGCCAGCACAAGAACAAGGACAAGGCGATGCAGGTCCTGCGCACCCGCCTTTACGAAAAGATGCGGGACGAGGCGCAAGGGGCCGAGGCGGAGGCGCGAAAGGCGATGGTCGGTTCGGGCGATCGCTCCGAACGCATCCGCACTTACAACTTCCCGCAAGGCCGCGTCACCGATCACCGCATCAACCTGACGCTGCACCGCCTGCCCGAAATCCTCGAAGGTCCGGGCCTGGCCGAGATGATCGACGCGCTGATCGCCGAGGATGAGGCCAAGCGCCTGGCGGCGATGGATGGGTAGGGTGGGCCAAGTAACTGCGGTCAGGCCAACACCGAACGAAATGGCGTGATCGGGTGAGTGTCGCCCTGGCCATCCGCGCCGCCGCCACGCAGCTCGCCCCCACCAGCGATACCGCACGCCTCGATGCTGAAGTGCTGATGGCCCATGTGCTCGGCGTGTCCCGCTCCGACCTGCTGCTCCGGCACATGCACGCGGCGCCTCCCGAGGCTTTCGCCGCGCTGGTGGAGCGTCGCATGGCACATGAGCCGGTGGCCTATATCACCGGCCATCAGGAGTTCTTCGGCCTGCCCCTGCACGTCACGCCCGACGTGCTGATCCCGCGTGCCGATAGCGAGGTGCTGGTGGAACGGGCGCTGGGTGCAGGTCCGCAGGCCCGCCGGGTGCTGGATTGCGGCACCGGCTCTGGCGCGCTGCTGCTGGCGGTGCTGGCGCATCTGCCCCAGGCTCAGGGCATCGGGATCGATCGCAGTCCGGCAGCCCTTGCCATTGCCGGTCGCAACGCCGCCGATCTGAACCTCGCCCAACGCGCCTCGATGCGCCAAGCCGACTGGACGGAGGCGGGCTGGGC